>JAZSHE010000176.1:0-2557 GCA_045533085.1 Ruminococcus sp. | reverse complement strand
AAGTACATCAAGGCTGAGTAATTTTTAAACATAAAGTTTTTACGATAGGGACGGTTTTTTGCCGCCCCTATCATTTGTGTTATTAAGAGGATTTTTATGACTATCGTTACTTTTACAAGCTGGCTTGCTGATATGCCTTCTTGGTTTCAGGGATTGCCTGAGTGGTTCCAGAACTTTGTGTATCAGTTGTACCAGACCTTCATTTATCAGGATCGTTATATGTTTTTTGTTAACGGTCTCAAAATCACTTTTATTGTAACAATCGGTGCGTTGCTTCTTGGTGTAATCATCGGTCTTTTCATTGCTATCATCCGAGTTTCGCACGATTCGGTAACAGAGAAAAAGCCTAATTTCTTGTTGAGAATTATAAATCGAATCTGTATCTGGTATCTCACTATCATTCGTGGTACACCAATGATGGTACAGCTCCTTATCATGGGCTTTGTTATTATGGTGCCGAACAGTGAAATCGAATGTATAATCTGCGGTATCGTCACACTTGGTATCAACTCGGGTGCTTACGTTGCTGAGATTGCCCGTTCCGGTATTATGTCTATCGATGCGGGACAGATGGAAGCTGGTCGCTCGATGGGTTTCAACTATGTTCAGACAATGTGGTATGTTATCATCCCACAGGCGTTCAAGAACATTCTTCCGGCTTTAGGCAACGAGATGATTACACTTTTAAAAGACACATCTCTTGTTTCTGTAATCGCTCTGCGCGATGTTACAAAGCAGACCCAGAACATCGTATCTCTTACATATCAGGCGTATGTGCCTTACATCAGTCTGGCGATTATCTATCTTGTTATCGTTATGATAATGACCAAGCTTCTTGGTATTCTTGAGAGGAGGCTGAGAAAGAGTGAACGATAAAGCACTTATCAGGGTAACAGACCTTAAAAAGCACTACAATGGTGGCGAAATCAAGGCGCTCGACGGAGTTTCAATTGACGTAAACGAGGGCGAGGTTATCGTTATTATCGGCCCATCGGGTTCGGGTAAATCAACACTTCTGCGTTCGTTGAATCTTCTTGAGCATCCTACATCAGGCAGTATTATTTTTGATGATGTTGAGATTACTGACCCGAAAACAAACATCAACCTTCATCGTCAGAAGATGGGAATGGTGTTCCAGCACTTCAATCTTTTCCCACACATGACAATTATGAAAAACCTTACAATCGCACCTATCAAGCTCCTCAAAATGGACAAGGCTGACGCTGAGAAAAAAGCGCTTGAGCTTCTTGACAGAGTAGGACTCAAAGACAGAGCTGATGCTTATCCGAGCCAGCTTTCAGGTGGACAGAAACAGCGTATAGCTATCGTCCGTTCACTTTGTATGTCTCCTGAGGTTATGCTGTTCGATGAGCCTACTTCAGCTCTCGATCCGGAGATGGTCGGCGAGGTTCTCGACGTTATGAAAGAGCTCGCAAACGAGGGTATGACAATGGCGGTTGTAACCCACGAGATGGGATTTGCGCGCGAGGTTGGCACACGAGTTGTGTTTATGGACGGCGGTGTGATTATCGAACAGGGCACTCCTGACGAGATTTTCAACCATCCAAAATCCGAGCGACTCAAAGATTTTCTCGCAAAGGTGCTTATATAAATTTGTAACTGCAAGGAGGGCGTTGGCTCTCCTTGTTTTTTTATGTGATTTTGTACAAAAATTGACTCGGTATTTTTATGGTAAAAATATCACTGTTTGTTGAAAGCGCTTGTCGTGAGTGGTAAAATTAAGATAATACAAAGTTTGTGGAGGGAAAATAATGAAAAAACTGATTTCTTTGACACTTGCTATGATTATGATGTTCAGCGTTTTTTTGTGTGAACCTTTTGTGGTCAGCGCTGTTGAAACTGATGTGCAGGATGTGTCGTACAGAGTGGGCAACTACGAGTATCGTGTTTTGTCAAACGGCACAGCTGAGATTACTGATTATTATGGTAGCGCAAAGGTGCCTGATATCCCAAAAACAATTGGTGGATATACCGTAACAAGCATCGGTGAAAGTGCGTTTTCGTATTGTGAGTGTATCACAAAAGTCACAGTTCCTGACACTATAACCAATATTGCCGACTTAGCATTTAACGATTGTTATAATCTGGTTGAAATCAGAATACCACATTCTGTTAATAGTATCGGCTTCGGTGTTTTTTATAGCTGTTATAATATTTCAAATATTGTTGTTGATAGCAATAATAAATATTTTGACAGCCGTGATAACTGCAACGCTATCATCGAAACTGCAACAAATACGCTCAGATATGGTAGTATGGGTACAGTGATTCCTGATACAGTGACCAGCATATGTGATTCGGCTTTCAGAACTCTTCGTTACCTGACTGAAATTGATATTCCTGATTCAGTAACCAGTATCGGTGATGGTGCGTTTGAAAGGTGTTTTGACCTTTATGATGTATCACTTGGCGATTCGATAACCAGCATAGGAAATGGCGCTTTCAGTGCTTGTCATAGCCTGACCTATATAAAAATACCTTCTTCTGTTAAAACAATAGGTGACAATGCTTTCTATTTGTGTGGTCTTACTGAAGT
>JAZSHE010000250.1:0-12475 GCA_045533085.1 Ruminococcus sp. | reverse complement strand
ACAGCCTGCACTTAACTACGGTTTCTACGAGATTACTCACCCACAGTGGCAGATGCCTTGTGATAGTGATGCTGCAAAGTCAACAGTTGCACGTCTTAAGGACATTATGCGTTACTGGCTTGATTTAGGTATTGACGGCTTCAGAGTTGATATGGCTGATTCACTCGTTAAAAATGACGACAAGAAAGTCGCTACATCAAAAATATGGGCTGATATCAGAAAGATGATGGACAAGGATTATCCGGAGTGTGCTCTCGTTTCTGAGTGGTGCAACCCTCAGCGTTCAATCAACGATGGCGGTTTCCACATGGACTTCTACCTTGACCACTACGGCAACGGTTATTCAACGCTTTTCCGTTATCTGGTTGATGAAGAAAACAAGAGCTTCTTCTCCGATTCTGCACAGGGCGATCTCACAACATTCCTCAAGGAGTATATGGAGAACTATCCTGCTACAAAGAATAACGGCTATATCTGCTTTATGACAAATAACCACGATATGCCTCGTGCCACATTCTATATGAGCAACGAGATGATTAAGCTTTCTCACACATTTATGATGACAATGCCTGGTGTTCCGTTTGTATACTACGGCGATGAAATCGGTATGCGTTACCAGACTCAGCTTGTGTCAAAAGAGGGCGGTTACTCCCGTACAGGTTCGCGTACACCGATGCAGTGGGATTCTTCTAAGAACCTTGGTTTCTCAACTGCTGACGAGGATAAGCTCTACCTCCCTGTTGATAAGAGCGAGGATGCTCCTACTGTCGAAAACAACAAAGGTGTTGATGGCAGTATCTACGAGAATTTAAAGACTCTCATCGCTTTACGTCACGAGAACGATGAACTTGCAAATGGTTCTGACTTTGAGCTTGTTTCGGCAGAAAAAGGCACTAACCTCCTTGTTTACAAGCGTGGTGCATTCACTGTTTGTATCAATGTTTCAAAGGATGAAAAGGTTGTTGAACTCGATAAAGAGGGTGAAGTTGTATTCGCACTTGGTGAGTATGAGTTATCTGAAAACAAGCTTGCATTAAAGGGTACAAACGCAGTAATTGTGAAAGCTTAAGAAGTTTATATTCAAAGCATAAGAAAACCGCAGAGTGCATTTGATTTGCACTTTGCGGTTTGTTGTTTGTGTATTATTTAATAAAGCCGATTTTCTTCATACACTTGTCGATTGTACGCTGAGCAAGACGATTTGCAAACTCGTCTGATTTGCTGTAACACTCAGTAAGATATGCTTTATCTTTGACGAATTCTTCGTAGCGCTTGCGGATTGGAGAAAGCTCTGCAACAACAGCTTCGCCTACAGCAGTTTTGAAATCGCCGTAGCCCTTGCCGTCAAAGTCGTGTTCAATCTGCTCAAATGTCAGACCTGTAACTGCTGAGTAAATTGACATCAGGTTGTTGATGCCGTGTTTGCCTTCGCCGTAGAAAACCTTAGCGTCGTTGTCAGTAACGGCACGCTTGAATTTTTTCATGATAACATCATCAGAATCTGTGAGAAGTATGCAACCGTTCACGTTTGTATCGGATTTGCTCATCTTTGATGTAGGATTCTGTAAGCTCATAACTCTTGCGCCGTTCTTTGGAATAAAGCCGTCAGGAACTTTGAAAGTGTTACCGTAGATACCGTTGAATCGTGTAGCGATGTCACGTGCAAGCTCAAGATGCTGTTTCTGGTCAGCGCCTATTGGAACCAGATCTGCCTGATAAAGCAGGATGTCACCTGCCATAAGAACAGGATATGTAAAAAGACCAGCGTTGATGTTATCAGCGTGCTTTAAGCTTTTATCCTTGAACTGAGTCATACGGGAAAGCTCGCCGTACTGAGTGTAGCAGTTTAAAATCCACGCAAGCTGAGAGTGAGCCGGAACGTGACTCTGGATAAAGAACGGGGATTTTTCTGTGTCGATACCGCACGCAAGAATTGAAGCGTAAGCATCGTAAAGATTTTTTCTGAAAGTTGCTGTTTCCTGTCTTACTGTGATTGTGTGTAAGTCAGCGAGAGCGTAAAGGCAGTTGTAGTCCTCGTTTTCCTGCATTTTAACCCAGTTTCTGATAGCACCGAGGTAGTTGCCCAGTGTGATTGTACCGCTCGGCTGTATAGCAGAAAGAACTACTTTCTTTTTAGCCTGTGTCTGTGTTGTTTCACTCATATTAATCACCTGTGTATTGTTAATTATTTGATAAATTCTTTTGCCATTTCACCGATGACTTTGATGCCCTGTGTGAGCTCTTCGTCTGTTGGTGTTGAGAAATTGATTCTGAAAGAATCACAAGGGATAGAACCGTCTGTCATAAATGCGTTGCCCGGTACTACGCAAACTTTGCGCTCTGTGAGAGCCTTGCAGAAACTGAGCATATCAACATTTTCTGGTAAAGTACACCAGATGAACAGACCGCCCTCGATTTTGTTGTATGTAATGCCCTGTGGCACAACGTACTCATCGAGTAAGTCCATACAAAGCTGAGCTTTCTTTGAGTAAAGCTCTCGAAGCATCTGCAGATGACCCTTGAAATCGTACTTTGTCATAAACTCGTTGCACACCATCTGTGACCACATAGCTGTGTGTACGTCCTGACCCTGTTTGCAGACAATCATTTTTGCCATAGCAGCCTTGTCAGCTACCATATAGCCAACTCTGATACCAGGAGCAACAACCTTTGAGAATGAACCTGAGTAGATTACGATGCCACTCTCGTCAAAGCTCTTGATGCATGGTACATCTTCACCACTATATCTAAGGTCGCCGTATGGGTTATCCTCGATGATGAGAACATTGTATTTTTTAGCAAGCTCGTAGAGCTTTTTACGCTTTTGTAAGCTCATTGTAACACCGGATGGATTCTGGAAATTCGGGATAGTGTAAATGAGCTTTGTGGATGGATTTGTGATAAGCTTTTCTTCGAGCTCTTCCATATTCATACCATCTTTTTCAACTGTTACACCGACAAGGTTAACGTTGTAGCTTCTGAAAGTATTGAGCGCGCCAACGAACGATGGAGCTTCGCAAATGAGTGTATCGTGCTCGTTTAAGAAAGTTTTAGCGGCGATGTCCATAACCTGCTGAGCACCTGAAACGATGATGAGTTCGTCGTTTTCTTTGATAACGTCGAATTCTTTTGAGAGATACTCTTTTACTGTATTTCTAAGTGGTGTGTAACCGTCAGAAATGCCGTACTGTAAAACGCCGATAGGATTCTCGTTTAAAAGGTTAGCAGAAATCTCTTTGATAGCATCAACCGGAAAAGCATCAGGAGCAGGGTTGCCCGCTGAAAGTGAAATAACACCAGGGTCTGATGCGCTTTTCAAAATTTCTCTGATAGCGTTTGGCTTCAAAGCCAGCACTTTGTCTGAAAAATTGTATGTCAAAAAATCACCTTCTGAAAAATATTAATAAGGTATTTTAACATATATATGCAGAATTTGCAACAAAATTGAGCGTTTGAGGTGTATAGCGTGGTAAAAATAATAAAAAAATTCAGGAAATTATCACATTTATTAATTTTTTTGTTGTATAAAGAGTAATTTTGTATTATAATGTAATGTGTGTTTTTATTTGACAAGAAAAAGGAGGAACGGTTTTGGATTACGAAAATTTCACTGAAAACAGAGAGTATATCGAACGACGCAACGCGCGCCGTGCGTTAGAACGTGAAAAGCAGAGAAAGAAAAAGCTCTTTGCTAGACGAGCTACCATTGTTGGTGTTTTACTTCTTATTCTGATACTTATTATCACACTGCTTGTGATGGGTGTCAAAGCAATTTTTAACATCGGTAAGGGTGACAAAACTGAAGAAACCGTGGCACCTACTGTTGCAGTTTCTCAGCAAAACAGCGATAACCTCACTTTCAATCAGCCAAATATACCTGATGATAAAACGATTCAGGGATACTATTCATCACAGAATTCAGCCGTATATATTTACAACAACGCGGCTTACGAGCTTTTCTCAGGCAGTGATGCATCTGCTCAGGATTACGCTGACTGTATCTCAGAGTTCAAGGCTCAAGCCGGAAAGGATATCACCGTCTACAATATGGTTATCCCTAACCACATCGAGTTCGGTGTTCCACGACGCCTTATGCAGGACGGAACTATCCAGTCGTCATCACAGGCTGAAAACATCAAGAAAATCTACACTAGCTATACAGAGGATGTAATTCCTATCAACTGTTATAACGAACTGTCTGCTCACTCTAACGAGTACATCTACTTCAACACAGATCACCACTGGACAGGTCTTGGCGGATATTACGCGTACAAGGCTTTCTGTGAACAGACAAACCAGAAGGTCTTAGACCTTTCAATCTGTACCGAAAATCAGGTTTCAGGATACGAAGGTTCTCTCACATACTGTGATGACTCTTTGTACAACAATCTTGATACAGTACATTTCTGGACCTTCCCTTACAACACATACGCTATGCGTACCGAGAACGCTGGTGATGAGCCGTATGAAACAACTGTTTACTACGATGGAGCATCATCCGGCCCGTACACATACGGAGCTTTCATCTGGGGCGACTGTGCGTTGTTTGTTGAACACAATCAGGACCTTGGCAATGGTAAGAAAATTGCAGTAATCAAGGAATCTTACGGCAACGCGTTTGTTCCGTATCTGACAGCTAACTATCAGGAAGTTCACGTTATCGATTTCAGATATTTTGACTCAAATCTGAAAGATTATTGTGTTGAAAACGGTATCGATGAGGTGCTGTTTGTCAACAATATCTTAGCGGCAAATACAGCAATTCAGGTCGACAGAATCAGGACTCTGTTTGACTAAACTACTTTAAAAGGAGGTGTAACGGCATGCTGGCAAAAAAGGTAAGAGTTAACGTTTACGGCGAAATCAGCGATGGTCTTTATTCAGGTTATTCAAGCGCTGAAGGTATCAACAACATCAGTACTTACGTTCTTAGCAGAAAAAACGTGTATGAGTTTATGCGCGGTGTGGTTATTGCCGTTGCAACTCTGAACACTGGAGAGCAAAAATGTATTGTTGCTCCTGAGGGCGAGATTTACTACGAGCCTGAAATCAGAGAAAAGCTTGGCACTCTGAGAAATGTTGAGCTCAAGTCCCTCAACTGTCTTTACGAAAAGTCATGTGGTGCTATCATTATCCACAAGGCTAACAAAGATAACTACAAGGTTCTTCTTGTAAAGAATCACAACGGCAGATACTGGAGCTTCCCTAAAGGTCACGTTGAAAAGGGCGAGACCGAGGAAGAAACAGCCATCAGAGAAATCAAAGAAGAAACAGGCTTGGATGTTGAAATTGTTGACAGTTTCAGAGAGGTTTCCGACTACTGTCCATTTGGCAGAATCAAAAAGCGTGTTGTATTCTTTATGGCACAGACTTTCTCGACTGACGTTAAAGTTCAGAAAGAGGAAATCGATTCCTACATCTGGGTTGACCTCTACGATGTGCATAACAAGTGCACATACGATAATGACCTGAGAGTTATCAGAAAGGCAAGAGCTAACATTTCAAAGCTCAAATAATTTTACGCAAAACTAATCCCCACAGACCGATATATAGTCTGTGGGGATTTTTGTGTTTGTGTGTAATTAATTATTCAAGCCAAGCGATGTCGGTGTCAGTACCAAGGTTATCTACACTGTAGATAAATAGCATTCTGTCGAAATCGCTTTTTTCGATAAGCTCACTGACGTTTTGCTTGTAATAACGCATATCAAGCATTGTGATTTCAGAGTAATGGTCAGCAAGGAATGGCACGAGCGAGTGGGCGAAGCTGTCTTTTATAACCAGAAGCTTTTCACCGTCTTTTACAGCGTTATTCTTGATTACTGTGTATGGATGATTGCCATCAAGGTAAACAGGGTATTTGTCATCATCCTTGAGGTTATCCAGCACGAACAGCGAACGCAGCGATGTTGTCTCGCCGTTATCAACGATGGTTACTTCGATGTCGCCGTCTTTTATAGCGTTACTCTTCCAGATTTCGATGTTGTCTGATTCGTTGAACCAAAAACCTGACGAAGAGTATGTTGTGCCGTAAAAACCGCTGTGACTTGTGATTTCGTAGACATCCTTACTGTTAGCAGTTAAGCCTAGTTCTGGAGCAAGCTGACTATAAGCAAGGTGTGCACCGTCTGCTGTCCAGTGGTGGTCGGTTTTGTAGTAAACCTGAGTGCCGCTTTTGTACGCTTTTTTGAAGTTTTTTCTGACATCAACAAAGCCGACACCGTTTTCTGAGAGTGTTGCTGCAACGTTTTCGAACAGCTCATCATCCTTGTAGATGATATGTTTGTTTGGTAGCACATCGTTTACAACATAGCCTGTTGACGGAGCAAGAACCATAGTCGCAGGAAGCTCGTGTTTTTTTGCGAATTCTGAGATTACGTCAACGTTAATATAAAGTCTGTCTGTTGATGGTGGGTCATTTACAAGATAGCCATCTTTACAGTTGTAAATTCCGTTTGACAGCGGATTTCCGAGTGTGTAGTTGTAGTATGAGCTGAGTCCTACCCAGAAGTTGCGGAACGCTGTGTGGTCAGAAAGATAGGTTTCAAAGTCTTCGCCAAATTCACCGCTGAAAAATGTATCAACTGTCAGCGTCGGAAAATCTGACAGATAACGCTTTTCAGAGGAGCTGTATTCCTTTTTAGGAAGAGCGAAGAAAAGTATTGTCATCGCAAAAATGAACACGATGAAAATGATAGTAGGAAAATGCTTTAACGCTTTCTTCATTTTATAGCTCCTTTCGGTAAATTAGAATCTGAAGTATAAGAATGGGTTGTAGCTCTGGTTAACAAGAGACGCTGTGCACACAAAGAGAATGAAGATGCAGAATACTGTGTCTATAGCAATCTTCACTTTGTTGTTTTTAATCTTACTGTGGAGTTTGAATGCAAGCGGTGTGGAAGCAACGCCTGCGATGACAAGAAGCGGCAAGTAAGAGATAGCTGTTGAAAGTGCCGCCTCGCCGATGACAGGACCTGAGAAGGCAAACAATGTGGTTGTAAACTGCCACAAGTCTCCCAAATCAACAAAGTAGAAGATAACCCAACCGAACAGAATGAGTGGTAATGAGTAAATGTACTGAACGAATGTAGGCGCTTTGTCGAGCCATTTTTTGAGTATGAACTTCTCAATGATGAGAATAACGCCGAAGTAAAGACCCCACAAAATAAAGTTAAATGATGCGCCGTGCCAGAATCCTGTCAAGAACCATACTATAAGCAGATTGATGATCTGGCGGAAAACACCGTGACGGTTACCGCCCAGCGGGATGTAAACGTATTCTCTGAACCATGTGCCCAGAGAAATATGCCATCTGCGCCAGAATTCGGTGATTGTTTTAGAGATATATGGATAGTCAAAGTTCTTCAAGAACTCAAAGCCAAGCATATTACCAAGACCGCACGCCATATCTGAGTATCCTGAGAAGTCAAAGTAAATCTGGAACGCGTAGCCGCTGATACCGATAAGGCTACCAAGCCATCCGTTAACCTCGCCTGATTCACGGATAGAATCCCACATAAGACCCATCTGGTTAGCGAGCAGTACTTTCTTTCCAAGACCGATGCAGAATAGTTTTACACCCTTTGTAAAATCGTTGAGGGTTTCTTTTCTGTGGTCAAGCTGGTATGCAATATCTTTGTATCGAACGATAGGACCAGCGATGAGCTGTGGAAACAGTGCAACGTAAGTACCGAATGTGATGATGTTACGCTGTACAGGAGCATCGCCACGATACACGTCTATAGAATACGACATTGTCTGGAAAGTGTAGAAGCTGATGCCGATAGGAAGCGGTACACTGATTGTTGGGAGGTTGAAGAATCCCAGTGCGTTTAAAGTGTCTGTGAGGAATCCCGCGTATTTAAAGAATCCTAAAAGACTCAGATTGACGCAAACTGATACAATCAACCATACTTTTGCTATTTTTTTATTGCTTAGTCTGTACTTATCAATGAAGTGACCACAGGTGTAGTCGAGAACCGTAGAAAACAGCATTAGCGTTACATATATCGGTTCGCCCCAGCCGTAGAAAACAAGGTTTGCAAAGAACAAAAACAGGTTTCTGAATTTGAACGGTACCGCGTAGTATATGAGCAAAACTATCGGCAGGTACATAAACAGAAACAGTAAACTTGAGAATACCATTGTACGTCCTCCTTACTTTGGCACAAATTTACCTATTATAATTACTCTTACATTTTAGTGTTTTTGAGATGTATTGTCAATGAAATAAGAAAGGTAAAGTGGTGCTATAAGTTTTTTTAGCAAATATGTGATTTTTGACTTTTTATTTGTCAAAAACTTAGCTATACTATATAATCGTATGAGATTAATTTTTGAAGGAGGGGGTTGCTTGAAACGTTTTTTAAACATAGTGCGTAGCGAGAAAGCAATAATAGTGGTATCCTTTGTGTTTTTTGTTGTGATGATTGCATTTTGTGTGTTTGATGTTGCGTGGGATACCACCCACTTTTATGAGTATGATAAAGCAGATATTGATAATATGAAGGTTGAACTTGTTAACATAAATACAGCGGACGAAAAAACGCTGTGTTCGCTCCCGGGGATAGGAGAAAGCACAGCGAAAAAGATAATACAATATAGGACAGAGAACGGACCTTTTGAAACCGTGGAAGATATACAGAATATATCGGGAATCGGTTATAGCGATTATTTAAGCCTCCTGCCACTCATCGCAGTGGAATAGAAAAAGCACCTTTGCGGGTGCTTTTTTTGTGCGATATAAAGTTAAAACAAAATGTTCTTTTTGAAATCTTCGTTGCAGCGTGGGCAGTGTATTTTCTGATTTCCGGTGCGCTTTTTTAGTCGAAGATGGGATTTGCAGTAAGGACATTTTACGTAGCGGTGAGTTTTGAAATCGCGCACCTTGTAGTACTGACGTTTTAAAAAAGTTGAAACAGCGTCAAAAATAGTCTCAAACTTGCGGTTTTCGTACAGACGCTTGTTGATGTTCTTTGATAACGCGCGAAAAATATACAGCGAAAACGGGAGAGCGAGAACAACAAAAAGCCATGCCGAGCGCACAAAAAGATTGATGACATAAATGATAGCTGTCAGAATCAGCAAGAAGTTATTGAGCTTATCGTTGCCGTAGCGACCCTGCATAAACTGAGCCATTTTATATAAAAAGTTCTTGAACATATAATCTATCCTTAAAATAACATTGCTACTATATTATCACACACAGCAATTCAATTCAAGAACATTCTGTGAATTTTATGAGCTTTTATAACCAAGCTTTGAATATGATTCGTTCAGAACAGTTGCGCTGTCCCTGAGTTTTTGGGATTCGCTTCTCTCAAGTGTCAGCTCAAGCGAGGAGCGCACGCCGTTTCGATTGATGATGCACGGATTTCCGATGAAAACATCATTGAGTCCATACTCACCATTCATTTTAGATGATACCGTCAGTACGCTGTTTTCATTCTGAAAGATAGCGTTGACTATCCTGACGATTGCCATACCGATTCCGTAGTAGGTGGCACCTTTTGCTTTGATAATCTGTTGTGCCGAGGTTCGCACTTGTGTGGCGATTTCTTCAAGTTCTGAGAGTGAGAATTTTTCTTTGTTATCCTTAATAACATCGTAGACGGGTTTTGTTGCAATCAATGCCTGCGACCATGGAACAAACTCCGAGTCGCCGTGCTCACCAATTACATAAGCGTGGATATTTCGTGGGTCAATGTCAAAATATTCACCCGTTAAATATCTGAGTCGTGCTGTGTCAAGGGTTGTGCCTGAGCCGATAACCTTGCTCGCGTCAAAGTGTGACATATCGTATGTCAGCCGAGTCATGATGTCCACGGGATTTGTAGCGACAAGAAAAATTCCGTCAAAACCACTTTCGAGAACCGGATTGATGATGGACTCAAACACTTTTGCGTTGCGGCTGAGAAGTTCAAGTCGTGATTCGCCCTCTTTCTGGTTAACTCCTGCACATATAACGACGATATCTGCATCGTTGCAATCATTGTACTCACCTGCGTATATTTTCATCGCTGTGCGTGAAAACGCAAGTCCGTGATTCAAATCCATCGCTTCACCCACGGCACGTTCTTTGTTTATGTCAATCAGCACAAGCTCGTCGCACGCGTTCTGGTTGAGTGCGGCATAAGCGAAGCTCATACCGACCATTCCTGTGCCGACAAGCACAATTTTCCTTTTATCCATAAGTATCACCTTTCCTTTTTGTTTATTTTTTACACAATTCATTTTTTTATGTGATATTCACTTGAAGAAAATTAAATTCGACATTATAATATAGACATAAAGGTGGGGGATATATGGAAAAAGCTAAAAGCAAGGTGCTACATAAGCTTCAGCGAGTGTGGCAGTATATTGTTTCGTTTCTGAAATGGGTGTTTATTGCACTTATCACAGGAGCTATCGGTGGAGCAATCGGCGGGTTGTTTCGCATTTGTGTCGACTTTGCGACCGGATTCAGAAGCGAAAACAGCTTTCTGATACTGTTTTTACCACTTGGCGGACTTGTTATTATTTTTCTTTACAAGGTTACAAAGCTCAGCAGTAAGGTTGATACTAACCTTGTTATAAAATCAGTGCGAAGTGAAGAGAAGGTACCGCTTGTTCTTGCACCCGTGATATTTGTCAGCACAGTTATTACTCATCTGTTCGGCGGTTCAGCAGGACGAGAAGGTGCGGCGCTTCAGCTTGGTGGATGTATCGGCGAACAGGTCGGCGATTTATTCAAACTCGACGAAAAAGATATGCATATATGTGTTATGTGTGGAATGAGCGGATTGTTTTCTGCACTCTTTGGTACACCGCTTACTGCAACGATATTTGCGATGGAGGTTATTTCTGTCGGCATTTTCTATTACAGTGCATTTGTACCGTGTATTGTATCGTCGCTTGTTTCGTTTTCGGTGACTATGCTGATGGGGTTAAAACCTGTTGTTTACAAACTTTCAAACGTGCCACAGGTTGATATGTGGTCAGTTATCAAGGTTGCTTTTGTGGGTATACTGTGTGCGGTTGTTGGCATACTGTTCTGTGTTTCGCTGAGATTTGTTCACAAATATTCGAAAAGATTTATAAAAAACGAGTACCTGAGAGTTGTCGTTGGTGGTGTGCTGATTGTTATACTCACAATAGTTATTGGCACACGATACAATGGTATCGGCGAAAATGTTATCCACGATGCACTCAGCTACGGTGAAGTCAACTGGTTTGATCCGTTTTTGAAAATACTGTTTACTGCGATAACCATCGGCTTTGGCTTCAAGGGCGGCGAGATTATCCCAACGCTGTTTATCGGTGCTACTCTCGGCTATGTAGCTGGTTCACTCGTCGGACTTGACCCTGCGTTTTCAGCGGCGGTTGGTATGGTGGCGCTGTTCTGTGCAGTAGTTAACTGTCCGATGGCATCGCTTGCGTTGAGCGTTGAGCTCTTCTCGGGCGGTTCTATTATTCTTTTTGCGGTGGCGCTTGCTGTCAGCTTTATGCTTTCGGGATACTACGGACTTTATTCGGGTCAGAAAATCGTTTACTCAAAGCGCAGAGCACGCTTTGTTGATAGAAATGCAAAGTAATGAGGGTGTTATTTGAATGAATAGGAAATTAAATGCTAGAGAAAGTATAGCGATATACTGCATAAAGGCGTTTGCGATACTTTGTGTGATTGCTTCACATACTGTTCTTTTAAACGAGAGTAGTAGAATTCATTATTTGATAACCAGTTTGTGGACCATTTTTTCAAAAATGGGTGTTGTTGCTTTTTTTATAGTAGGTGGTTTTTTATACCACAGAACAGATGGTGATAATATAACTTTTTGGAAAAAGAAGTCTTTAAGGATAGTTTTGCCTTGGTTGTTGTGTTCTTTGATTACTTATTTGGTTAGCATAGTTGGTGGAAATGACTGTTCCATTTACGAATACATCAAATGGGTATTAGGTAGTGGGACCTGGTATTACTATATAGTTATGTATATGTTCTTCTTGTTGATATTCAAGTTGTTTTATAAAAGAGCAGCTGTTTTATGGGTATTGGTTGGATTACAAATCGTTGCTATAACTCTTAACACATTCGGGGTTAATACAACATTAAAAATGGAATTTTTTAGTGATTATCTTAATCCATTGTTTTGGATAGGATATTTCAGTTTAGGTATTCTTTTAAGGCGATACAGGTTGGATGTTAAGTTGTATACTAATAATGTAGTATTCGTAATATCGCTGGTGTTTATGATAATAAACACCGCTATTATGCACGTGTTGGGAGTATATACATATTTCAGCTTGTTTACATTTGTGAATGGTCTGGCAGCTGTTGTTGTGATGTGGAAAATATCATACATGATAGCAAACACTGCAGCTGCTCCGTTTACAAAGTCTATAGGTGTTTCCACTTACTGCATTTATTTATTACATATGCAAATAGTGCAAACAGCGGTTGGCTTTTTACCTGATTGTATAATAGTTTCTTTATTAGCAC
>JAZSHE010000106.1:0-1901 GCA_045533085.1 Ruminococcus sp. | reverse complement strand
GCCTCCGACTTCATATTATGCCTCCAAAATATTTGTTCCGCATTCAATATGATGTCCTAAAAGGAATGACTTATAATCCATTCGCTTTTTACCCTCAAGTTGAAGTTCAAGGATTTCAACAGATTTATCACCACACGCGATTGTAAACGGTGAAGTTGATACTACTTCACCTGGTTTACCACACAGCTGTGATAAAGCAGATTTGTATATCTTGAGCTTCTTGCCGTTAAAAATAGTCTGTGCAATAGGCCAGCTGTAAAGTCCTCTGATAAGATTGTGAACAGTTAAAGCGTCTTTTGTCCAGTCAATCTCGCTGATTGTTTTATCAAGCATAGGAGCATAAGATGAAAGAGATTCATCCTGTTTTATAGGATTGAGCTCTCCTTTTTCTGCAACCTCCAGAGTTTTTACAATAAGCTCTCCGCCCATCTGTGCAAGTCTGTCAAAAACAGAACTTGCAGTATCATCAATAGATATCTCAGTTTTTTCAACAAGTAGCATATCACCCGTATCCAAGCCCTCGTTCATCTGCATTGTGGTAACGCCGGTTTCTTTGTCACCATTGATAACAGACCACTGTATAGGAGCGGCTCCCCTGTACTTTGGCAAGATAGAACCATGAACATTGATACATCCGTATTTAGGATAATCGATGATATTTTTCGGCAGAATTTTTCCATAAGCTGCAACAACGATAACATCAGGTTCATATGACTTGATAATCTCAAAAGCTTCCTCGGTTTTCAGTGTTGTCGGCTGGTACACAGGTAGACCAAGTTCCTGTGCATACACCTTAACGTCAGGCGGTGTCATAACCATTTTTCTGCCACGAGGCTTGTCAGGCTGTGTAAAAACAGCGCAAACATCGTATTTGGCATCAACCAAGCCTTTGAGACAAGAAACCGCGAAATCAGGAGTACCCATAAATAATACTTTCATAGCATCACCTTAATCTTCATCATGTTCGAGCTCTTCAGGACTGAGCATTCTGATAGCTTTCGACTTGAATAACACACCATCAAGGTGATCAAACTCGTGACACATAGCCTGAGCGAATAAATCTTCACCCTCGACAGTGAACTCTTTGCCATCTCTGTCAAAAGCTTTAGCTACAACTTTGACAGGACGGTTGACAAGTCCGAATTCACCAGGTGATGAAAGACAACCCTCAACTACTTCGTGAGTTCCCTCAGTGCTTATAATTTCCGGATTAATATACTCTATAAGACCATCACCGATATCTATAATACAGACTCTTCTCATAATTCCGACCTGTGGTGCCGCAAGACCTACTCCACCGGAATCGTAAAGTGTCTGAGCCATATCATCGAGAAGGTCCCAGAGTTTTTTATCGAATTTTTCAACAGGGCGACATTTTTTCAGTAAAACGTCGTCACCTTCTGTAACAATCTTTCTAAGTGCCATAATAACACTCCTTATATATATTTAATTCTCCTGTGGGTGCATATCAGCATACACAGTGACATCAGAAAATTCTCTGATTTTCGAAAATTCTATCAACACACGCGACAACATTTCTCTGAATTTTGAATCGTTTCGGCATTTCAGAATAACCTTGTAACGATACTTGTTGTTAACCTTAGGTATTGCCGCTGGTGACGGGCCGAGTACTCGTATAGGAATATCGTTGTACTTGTTGGAAAGTTTATCAGTCAGCAACCTCATAAACTCGCCGCAGGCTCTTGTCACCTTGACACTGTTTTCGCACACAAAACCAATAAGACACAGCTGTACAAACGGTGGATATAACATAGCTTTTCTGATTTTGATTTCATCCACAAAAAAAGCTTCGTAATTTTGTGCCTGAGCAAGTCTTATAATATTATTTTCAGGCGTCATTGTCTGAATAAGGGCAACACCTTTTTCATTACCTCTTCCTG
>JAZSHE010000096.1:0-1933 GCA_045533085.1 Ruminococcus sp. | reverse complement strand
AGAACATCGAATAACAAGGAGAGCTTTTTGTGAGATTTATAAATATTGGTTTTGGAAACGTAGTGTCAGCCGAGAAGGTTGTGTCAGTTGTTTCTCCTGATTCTGCTCCTATCAAGCGAATCATTCAGACAGCAAAGGCAGACGCTTCTCTGATAGATGCTACATACGGCAGAAAATGTAAGGCTGTCATAATAACTGACAGCGACCACATTATTCTTTCTGCGATTACACCGGAAACTATAACATCAAGACTTGAGGAGGAATTGAAAAATGGCTAAAGGTTTACTTGTTGTTTACACAGGCGCATCAGGTGTCGGTAAAGGTTCAATTATGAAAAAACTTCTTGCCGATAACGATAACCTCAGATTATCTGTTTCTGTTACAACCAGAGACCCACGACCTGAGGATACACCGGGCGTTACTTACAATTTTATCACAGTTGATGAGTTCAACCAAATGGTGGCTGATGACGTGTTACTCGAACACGCAGAATATTGCGGTAACTTCTACGGCACACCAAAAGCTGCAGCACTTGAACTTCTTGAACAGGGCTATGATGTTATGCTCGAAATCGAGGTCAAAGGCTTTGAACAGATTAAACGCCTTTATCCTGATTGTGTTACAATCTTTGTTATGCCTCCAAGCTTAGAGGAGCTTGAGCGCAGACTCAGAGAACGCGCAACTGAACCTGACGAAGTTATCAAAGAGCGTTTGGCTACTGCTGTTGAAGAGATGAAGAGCGCACCTTTATTTGACTACACTGTTATTAATGATACTGTCGAAAGAGCTGGAAATGAAGTTCTTGACATTATTGCAAATATTAAAAAAGAAAGAATTGAGGAGAACTAATTATGAAAAGAGCATCACTTGATGATATGTTAAAAGGTAGAGAGAGCCGTTACGCTTTGGTAATCGGCGTTGCAAAAAGAGCTAGAGAAATTGCTCAGGGCTTTAAGGACGAGAATATCATTACTGACGAGAAGCCTGTTCTTCTTGCTGTTGAGGATTTCAAAAATCACAAATACAATATCTTAGAGCCTGAATCAGACGAGATATGATTAACCTTATCGCAGGTATCGCCGTGGACAACACGGTGTACCACTTTGATAAGATTTTTGATTACGCAGTACCTGAACGTCTTGCGTGCGATATAAAGGAAGGTTGCAGGGTGCTCGTTCCATTCGGCAGAGGTAACAAAAAGCGACAGGGAATAGTTATGTACCTGAAAAATGACGCTCACGATACAACTGCTTTAAAAGAGGTTGCTGGTCTTCTTGATGATGAGCCTGTGCTCAGCGACGAAATGCTGAAGCTTGCATGCTTTATGAAATCGCGTTGTTTTTGCACATATTACGATGCTGTCAGAGCAATGCTTCCTGCAGGCATCAATTACAAAATAACAACTGAATATTCAGTGAAAAAACCGTTTGAGTTTGATTTGTGCGATTTATCTGACGAAAAGCGACGTGTTATCCAGTATCTTCTGAAAAAACAAAAGCCTGTCAAAAAAGAACTTTTACTCGATGCGTTTGGTTATAGCGATTCGACTGTTCTCGATGATATGTGCAAAGAGGGATTGCTCCAAAAAAACGATTCAACATATCGTAAAACAGGGGACAAGAGCGTCAAAATGGTACGTCTTAATGAAGAACAACTGCCATCCGATGTAAAGCTCACACCTAAACAGAATTCGGTCTATGAATTGCTTAGCAGCGTCGGTTGTGCCTGTGTAAAGGAAGTTTGCTATTACACGGGAGTTACTGTATCTGTAGTAGACTCGCTTGTTAAAAAGGGAATTGCATCATACTACGATGATGAAGTTTTCAGAATTCCGAAGACAAATATTTCAAAAAAACGTGAGATTACGTTGACTGACGAACAGGACAAGGCGTATAAAACTTTACTTAATGATTATAACAGTGATAACTCAGTT
>JAZSHE010000003.1:0-9755 GCA_045533085.1 Ruminococcus sp. | reverse complement strand
GGTAGCCGTCTTTTACAGCCTGAGCAAGCTCGTAACCATAAGTTGGCACACCGTTTTCGAGTTCGAAAATCTCGTATGTGTTCTTGTCGATTTCATCTTTTGGTGTCGCTGTGAGTCCCACAAGCGGAGCATCAAAGTAGTTGAAAATTTCCTTGTACTTATTGTAAATAGAACGATGTGCTTCGTCACAGATAACAAGGTCAAAGTGACCGCAAGTGAAGAGCTTGCCGTTATCGTCCTTGATGTCATCTATGCAATGAATCATCGTCTGATATGTAGAGAAAACGCAGTGAGCATTGTAGTTGTCTTTTTCTTCACACAGATTAGTTACTGAAAGGTCAGGCAGTAGGTTTACAAAGCTACGCTTAGCCTGAGTAACAAGTGAATTTCGGTCAGCAAGGAAAAGAATATTCTTCACCCAACCGTGTTGCAAAAGCACATCGCACAAAGCGATAACTGTACGGGTTTTACCTGAACCTGTCGCCATAACAAGCAGAGCTTTTCGACGGTTTTTCTTATCAAAGCTTTCGCACACAGCTTTGATAGCACCCTCCTGATAGTAACGACCTGCAATGTTTTTAGCTACATTCACATTATTGAGACTTGTACGCATAGTCTGGAGATTGAAGAGCTTCTCTAAATCTCGTTTTGAGTAAATGCACGCACACTTACGCTCAGGATACAGGTTATCTGTGATTCGTGTTTCAAAGCCATTTGTGAGGAAAATCACAGGTCTGCGACCGTATTTCTTTTCTAATATATCAGCGTAGAGCTTAGCTTGCTGACGACCAACCGCTACGTCTTTGCAAGTGCGTTTTGCTTCGACAACAGCAAGAGGTTTTCCGTCGTCACCATAAAGCACATAATCAGCATAGCCGACCTCGGAATTATTCGGCATACCTGGGAGCTCAACCTCATTCAGCCAGTCCTTGCCCTCAACCCAACCTGCATCAACAAGCATATAGTCGATGTAGATTTTTCGGGTTTTGTACTCGGAGATATCGAGAGGTTTCGGAACATAAGTCTGCTGTTGTTCCTCACGGCGGGCAGTGAGTTCAGCTTTTAGGGCTTCGTTTTCTTTGAGTAATTGCTCAAAGTTAATCTCAACGCTGTTGTCAGTTACTGTTTCGCTGTGAGTAGAAATGAGAGAAACATCAAACTCGTGGTCTTCGTACTCCTGTGCGTAATAGTAAGCGACCAAATCAAGAAAAATGAAAAGATTCTCTAAACAAAGAGTAGCTTCTTCCTCGGTGATTTTCTTAGATCTGTGAGCCGCATTGTTGCCGATAATACGGATAATCTTCATACGATTCCAGACATCGTTACCAACGATATCACGAAACTCCTCGCTACTCATCAAAGCCGCAAGGTTATCCTGCCACGGTGTAGTGAGCGAACCGTCAACAGAGTACATCCATTTCACAGCAAACTCCATCGCCCTGCGACAATTCAGCACACACAGTGCCGGGTCAATATGTAAGACTTTCTCAGCAGAAACAGCAACATCGCTGAAACTTTCAAACTGCTTGTCCTTTTTCAAAAAATTAAAGTTGGTCATTTTTCTATCACATCACTTGTACTAGTTTCATCATTATTGTAATTTCCGTTAAAACTGCGTAATGTTAATTCCCTTAATAATTCTTCCTGTTTCATAGCTTTGCTTAATCCTTCAGGAAAATAAAACTCTTTTATATCTTTCCATCCTATATTCTTATACTTAAGGACTTTTGCTATTTCTTCAATTATTGTAATTTGAGCATCGCTTATCCTCTCCCCATTTACGGGTTTTGCGTCAACTGCATCCATAAAATTTTTCCACGCTCTCCTAACACCTTTACAATCATAAAAAACTGCTTGCACACAATTGAGGGCTTTTACATTTTCAGGATGAGATATTTTATATCTATACGCCATCAATGTCTTAAAAATCTCTTTGCGTGTTTTAAGTTTTTCTACTCTATTTTGCCACCATAAAGTTATAATAGTTGCTAATATACCAGATATGATTGCAGATATAATTGTAATAATAATTTGAGTCATAAGAAGATCCTCCTTTTGGTTAATACACTATATAATCAATTTGTTATTTATTCTATTGTTAATAGATAATATATTAAGTACAATTTAGTTATTATCATAAATTTTAGCTAAATGCTTCTACAATTTCTTCACAATTTTCAATTGCATTACTATTAAACAAATTAAACCGTTTATATAAACGTGATAAATTACTAATAGAAGCTTTAATATCCTTTTGAAAGTTTGGTATAGAATCTAATACATTTACTAAATACTGTACCTTTGGTACATTGTTTTCTAAGGTTTCTTTCAAAGAAATAATTGAATCCTGTATTATTGTTTTATCTTCTAAACTTACATCTTGCGTATTAATCTTCATCATATATTTGAATATTTCACTCCATTTTTCTTCAACTTTATCTAAATGGGACGCTGCTTGATTTCTATCTACATCAATTTCTTTGGCATATTGCTTACAAAGCAACAATACTGCATTACTATTATTTTGTTTCTTTGCAAGTTTAAACTTATCAGTAAAAAGTGTTGTCTTCTCGTTCAATGTATTGGTACATTGATTAAAATCATTAAGTTTATCGGTTAATTCTGTAGCTGCATTTGTTATGTAAACAACGCAATCTAAAACTCCTGCATCCTCATCATATACTTTGGTATTTTCAATTCCTTCAACGTTATCAATCTGAGATAATGCCACCAAGTTATCGCAATCTACTGCTTTCTCGTCATCAATTATTGTTGCTTTGTTATCATCTTCACCATCGGATGTCTCTGATGATTTAGTAGATTTCGTTATTTCACGAAGCCAAAGCCTTATTTCTAATTTTGCTGTCGAAATAAAGCTATTATCATCATAGAATTCTTTATAATATGCTGTTTTTGATTGTTCTTCTTTATATTCTCGTAACTTTGTAATTTGATCTATACTTGTTGGATTAGACAAATCAATTACAGGCTTTGTATTGAACAAAAGCGAAACATGTTTATTAGCTTCCAGCATTAACGCTATTTCTTCATCAGTACCACACTTATAACTATGTACAGGAGTACCTAAGCGAGCATTAAATATCGCAATCAACCCATCGCTATCATTAACGATTTGAGTGTTTATACTATCTTGAGCTGGCGTGCCAGCATTAGAAAAGGTATCATTAGCCCAATACACTAACTCCACCCAAACATCGTCATTTCTTTCACTATTAATAGTATCCACGCATTCTTTCAACAATTCTCGTTCCTTCACTACATCACTAGGACACGAAATCATTAAATAATAATGTCTCTTAATCTTCATATTATTCACCTCATCCGAAGTATTTTTGCATTAGGGATTTTTTGAGAGTTTCGAGTTTTTCGAGGCTCTTTTTGACTTCCAGTTTTAGTTTGTCGGTTTGTTCAACAAAAGTTGCAAACTCTTTTTGAAGTTCAAGTGGTGGCACCATAATTTTTGCTTTTTTTATTTCTCCTAAATGTAAGTTAGGAACACCAATGCCTTTCAAACTAGAATCAAACTGTCGCTTTGTTTCAACAGAATTAATAGCAGCCCACAGATAAATAGAGTTAATCTCTATTGGTCTAAGTAAGGCAATACTAACATAAATATCGAAGATTTCATCTCTATCTACGATTGCAGCAATTCCAGTTGTTCCGTTCTTCGCTAGAAGAATATCACCTTTTCTTGGGGATATTCGAGCATATAATTCTTCATGCAGTGCTTTGGGAATATACTTTAAATGGCACCAATCTATTGTTCCAGTAGTAACATCTTTTGATGATAAAAATTTATATCCATTTACTGTATCATCTGTGTAAGTAGGTGTCTGATGTGTTCCATCCTTGATTTGCTCACAAACCTCCTGTAGTGTTTTAATATCATACCCAAACTTATTATCATAAATTGTACCGAACATCTCTACAAACCGAGATTTGACTAGTTCATCAAGTTTTGAAAGTTGTTGCTTTCGTAAACAAATTAGTTTTTCTAACTTATCTAATATATCAACAATTCTCTTTTGTTCGCATTCTGATTTATTAGGCACACTAAAATTTGAAAGTTGTTTTATGCTAATATTCGGTTGTGCACATCCAGCAGAATTGATTAATACATAGTCCATAAAACGAGAAGAATTTATTGCGTGATATATATATCTTAATGTCATATAGTTATCACAGCTGATAGCCGCTACTCGTTGGTTCAATAAAAGCTTATTAGAATTAGTATTCTGACATGATTTACCCACAGTTGCTCCTGACATTGCTATGAGGATATCATTCAAATTAACCCTATAATTTGGATTGCTTTCCCAAAAGTCATTATCAAAACATATATTATTATCTATAATAAGACCATCAACAGTAACATTTCCTATTCTGATTACTGGCACTTCATTAGAGATAAACTCATCGCTTTTAAAAGCATACCCACTACGCACATTACAAATATCACCCAATCTAACCAAACTAATCACCCCTTAAACAATGCAACTAAAGAAACAATTAATGACACCAACGAAACTTTCATACTAAGGTGAAGATAGGAATCCTTTTCTTTATCGTTAGTTGACTCAAAAGCACATACAATAAAGAATACTGCCAAACACGAAAGAATAATTGTCGCAACAACACGCTCCGTAACACTTGACCAAAATGGAACTTCCCAAATCAAAAAAATAGACAAAAAAGATATACCAAATAGACCAAAGTAAAAAATCATATTTACTAAACCTGCAGAAATATGACGAGCTTTTACCTTTAATTCATTCTTTAACTCCGCTCCATTTTGAGCTTTCACAATAGCATCAGCTAATTTTTCATAATCGATTTCCATATTTATCGATTCTATATTATTTATTATAGTCTTACGTTTTCTCTGGTTCATAACATCCCCTCCAACTCGGCAAGACCTGCGGTGATTTTCATTTCGAGTTCGTGCAGGTCTGCAAACAACTCCTGTGTGCTTGGATACTCAACAGGGATATACTCCACCTTCTTATACTTATTGATAGAAAGGTCGTAGGCGTTATCAACTATATCCTGTTTTGGTACGAAGAAGGATTGGGCTGTGCGTGGGTTTTCTGCTTCATTATACGGGACGTCGAGATCGCCGTCCCCTACATTATTGAAAGATTTGAATCGAGCGATGATATCAGGGATGTCGTTGTCCTTAATTTCTGTACGCTTATCGTCAAGGCTGAAACCGTCGGCTTTCATATCGTAGAACCAGACGTTGTCTGTACCGCCGTGACCTGTTTTTGTGAAAATCAGGATAGCTGTGGATACTCCTGCGTATGGTTTAAACACACCACTAGGCATTGAAATAACAGCCTGCAGACGGTGGGATTCGACAAGCTCTTTGCGGATGTCTTTGTGAGCTTTTGATGAACCGAAAAGCACACCATCAGGTACGATACAAGCACAGCGTCCGCCAACTCGCATCATACGGAGGAACAGTGCTAAAAACAGCAATTCTGTTTTCTTTGTCTTGCAGACTTTGAGCAAATCTGCTGATACTGTGTCGTTATCAAGGCTACCTTTGAACGGTGGGTTTGCGAGAATCAGGCTATACTTATCCTTGTCCTGATTCTGGTCAGAAAGGCTGTCTCGATACTCAATGAACGGATGGTCAACGCCGTGTGTCATCATATTCATCGCACCGATTCGAAGCATCGTTCTGTCCATATCGTAGCCGTGGAACATATGGTTCATATAGTGGTCTTTTTTCTGCTTATTGAAGAATATCTCTTCCTTAAGATTCTCTTTGAGATATTCGCCCGATGCTACCAAAAATCCTGATGTACCGCACGCAGGGTCACAGATAACATCATCAGATGTAGGTGCCATAAGCTCGACCATCATTTTGATAATATGACGAGGTGTTCTGAACTGTCCGTTTAAACCTGACTGAGCAATCTTATTGAGCAAGTACTCGTATGTATCGCCTCGTGCATCCTTGTTATCCGACTTTGACATCAGCTCGTAGATATCATCGAGTGCATCAACTACTTTTGAGAGCAAAAGCGGTGTAGGAAGCTTGAATATAGCATCGTCCATATACTTTGAATATGCACTGTCTTTGTTGCCGTCGAGATTCTTGATAAATGGGAACACAAGCTCCTGCACTACAGAATACATCTGTCCTGCAGGATAGTCCCTGAACACCGACCATTTGAGCTGTTTGCCATTTACTTTGCGGTCACCGATAGTCACTTCTTCCGCAAAAATGCTCTGAAACGGAAGTCCGAGCATTGCACTTTCTTTTGAACGCAGATTGTCTGTGTCGTCAAGGTCACGGATAAACATAAGGTAAGTTATCTGCTCAATAACATCGAGTGGGTTTACAAGTCCGCCTGCCGCGAACACGTCCCATAAGCTGTCTATTTTATTTTTAAGTTCACCTGTAATCATTCTTCTCTCTCCCAATTCCACATATATGATGTATAGCGACCGCCACCGATTTTTATTATATCTTCATTTTTCAGCAAATCAGCAAGTGTTCTCTGTACTGTGACCTGACTGACATCAGGACACTTTTCCATTATTTCTGTTTTTGTAATCTTACCGAGATTTGTTTTAATCAGCTCTTTTATACGGTCAGGTTTTGACATACCTTTTGTTGCAAGAACTGATACTCTATCAGAAAAGCCTTTATACGCCGCTAGGATAATCCCCAGAGTATAGCGTACAAATGGTGCGTAGTCATTTTTGTCATCGTGCCAACCTATTGAACTTTTTTGCAACGCTTCATAGTAGGTTTCCTTTGTTTCTTCAATCAGCTTTTCGATACTGATGTACTTACCAACGATGTATCCTGCACGATACAATAAAAGCAATGTCAGAAGTCTGCTCATTCGTCCGTTACCGTCGTTAAACGGATGGATGCATAAAAAGTCGAGTATAAACATCGGAATAACAAGCAATGGGTCAGCACCTTGTACATTCACTGCTTCGTCATACGCTACGCATATACGCTCAACTGCATCGGCTGTTAGAAATGCTGATACCGGTGCAAATCTAACTGTGCGGTTGCCCTCGCTATCTTCTTCTGCAATTACATTATCAGAAACTTTGTAGTTACCGCCTACACCTTTTCCGCTGAATTTGTACAAATCACCGTGCAGTTGCAAAAGTATAGATGTCTTTACAGGAATGTACTCATAGCTCTGGTGAATTGTGGTTAACACATCGCGATAGCCTGCGATTTCCTGCTCATTACGAGTCTGAGGGATCGCTTTGTCTGTGACGAGCTTTTTGAGTCTTTCGTCAGATGTGTATATACCTTCGATTTTATTGGATGCCTCTGTGCTCTGTATCTTAGCTATCTCTAACAGAGATGTAAGCACATCTGCCTTTGCTTCGATAAAAAGATTCTGTTCGCCTTTGTATTCGTGTATATTTGAAAGCATTGTCACAATATCAGGTTGCAACAAATTTTTCCATTTTTCTGTATATTGATACTCACGCATTGTGGTTCTCCTTTTAATCGCTAAAAACGACTATAATTGTATATGCTTATTATATGATTCAAGTTGTGCATAAGTCAAGTTAATTTTATCATTTTTCATCAAATGATAAAATTATACTCAAAAATGAGTATAATAAAATGTATCGTATTCTTTGTTTAAAGCGGGTTAAATATTGAGTGTTTGAAATTGCTGTATTTATGTTGACAAAGCTACTGTTTCAAGTTAATATACAACAAACAAAAAGACTGGTGTGAACAGAATCGTTCACATCAGTCTTAGTTTTTCTTAATATCAAACTTTTGCAATAAACTTTCAAATGCACTATAGTGGACAAATCCTCATTCTCTATAGTATAATAACTTCAGAAAACAAAGAGGTGTTTTGTATGCTTGATAAAAACCAAATGATTATTTTTAAAACCGAAGATGAAAAGATTACTGTGGATGTTATCTTCGATAATGAAACAGTATGGCTTTCTCAGGATCAGATGGCAGAATTATTTGAACGTGACAAGTCTACAATTTCCAAGCATATAAAAAACATCTTCGAGGAAGGCGAACTGCAAAAAGATTCAGTTGTTGCAAATTTTGCAACAACTGCCGCTGACGGTAAAACATATCAGGTCGATTATTACAACCTTGATGTAATAATCTCCGTAGGTTACCGAGTAAAATCCCTGAGAGGTACTCAGTTCAGACAATGGGCAACCAAACGCCTAAACGAATACATCCGCAAAGGTTTTGCTATGGATGATGAGCGCTTAAAAAATGGTGGTGGAAGATATTTTCGTGAACTTTTACAACGTATTCGTGATATTCGTTCCAGCGAAAGAAATCTCTATCAGCAGGTAACCGACATTTACGCAACTGCTATTGACTATGACTTAAAATCTCCTCTTACAAAAGAATTTTTCGCAACGGTTCAAAACAAAATGCATTATGCCGCTCACAAACACACTGCTGCAGAAGTAATCTACGAACGTGTGGATAGTGAAAAGCCTTATGTAGGTATGACAAATTTCAAAGGTGATTATGTCACTATAGGAGATGTAAAAATCGCTAAAAACTACTTAACAGAGAAAGAACTCCAGATTTTGAATCTGCTCGTGTCACAATTTCTCGACTACGCCGAATTACAAGCTATTGAAGAAAATCCTATGACAATGCAGAATTGGATTGACGAGCTTGACCATCAGCTGAGTAGTAATCGCAGAGAATTACTCATAGGCAAAGGTAGTATATCTCACAAAGCCGCTATAGAAAAAGCTGAAAAAGAATTCAAAATTTATCGCGACAACGAAATGCGTCAGCTTGAGAGCGATTTTGATAAAGCAGTTAAAAAATTGAAAAGCAACGAGGGATAATTATGGGTATTCTTGATATCGCAAGTGGAAACTCTATTTGGAGAGGATACTATTATTTCGAATAACAGAAAGTATTGTCTTTTAAAAAAATCAGCAACACATTGTACAAAGGTGTCGTATCAGGCAGTTCGAATAAACAATATGATATTACTCTCGATACAGCTCACCCGAAAAAATCCACTTGTACCTGTCCTCATGCTGAAGGAACACGAAGAATTTGTAAACACAAAATTGCTTTGTATTTCGCCATCTTTCCTGATGAAGCGGAAAGGCTAATTAACGAAGCCAGAGCTTATGAAGAGGAAGAAGAACAAAGACAGATTCAAACGCAAAAAGACCTTGTAAGCTATGTGCACAAACTAAGGAAAAGTCAAGCACAAGAATTGCTATTGGAATTATTACTGACAGGACCTGAATGGCAATATGATAATTTTGTCCGTGCACACTTAGACGATGACTATTATCATTATTAGTCTTAGATTTTCTTAGCATCAAAATATCATCGTGCATATAATAAGTAACGCAAAAATTTGAAAAAGCATCAAAAAAGCATCAAAGCAGTAAAACTGCAATATGCGATATTATAGAAACGGCTCAACGGTGCGGTTTAAGGCACGAGGTACTTGCGACATCGGATTAACTCCAAAACCGCGTGCCGAGGGTTCGAGTCCTTCTGCCCCTGCCATCGTCGTCGCGGGCTTCACAGGTCTGCGACGATTTTTTATTTAAAAATGTCGCCTGACCTGACCGTCGCTCCTCCTCTCCCCAAAAAGCCTTGCTTTTCGGGGTCCCCGTATAATAAAACTACCCGCTTAAATACTAGGTTTAAGCGGGTTTTTGCTTTTGTTTCAGCCTCGGCGTGTGGTCTAAATATTGTGTATTTACAGCACCAAATG
>JAZSHE010000134.1:0-6353 GCA_045533085.1 Ruminococcus sp. | reverse complement strand
TACTGATATCAGCTATGAACGTGTTTTGCTCACAGCTGAAAAGGATATAGAAATTATACGGGAGGTGTAACTGTGCCGATACTAAATGAATCTGAATTAAAAAAGCATATCAGTTCAAAGTGTTTTTCTAACCTTTACTTTATCGATGGTGAAGAAAAGATGCTTGTCAGCTCTTACACCGATATATTGCTCAAAAAGCTTGTTGGAGAGAATCCTTCTGAGTTTAATTTTCACGTTTTTGACAACGATTGTGATATTACTGATGTGTCAGTTGCGTGCGATGTTATGCCTTTTATGAGTGACAAAAACTGTGTGAAGCTCGTTGATTTCAATTTTGAGGGTATGCTGGCACAGGATATAGATGCTATTGAAAAAATTATCAAGAACATCCCTGATACGACTACTCTTGTGGTTACTATGCCGACTTTGATGCCGCCTGCGAAAGCTACGAAAAAGTACAAGAAAATCAGAGATTTGTTTGAGAAAAATGGTGTTGTAGCGGACTTGCAGAGAAGAAGCGAACTGTCGCTTGAAAAAACTGTGTGCAAATGGGCTAACGAATGTGGTAGCAAAATCAGCCCTATTCTTGCGTCAAAGCTGATTAACACCTGTACAAACGACTTGAGGATTCTGCACAGCGAAATTGAAAAGCTTTCTGCGTTTGCAGGTGAAAATGAAATCACAGAAGAAATGATTGAGCTGATGGTTGCGAAGAATCTTCAGGCGAAAATTTACGATTTGTTTGATTATGTCATTTCTCTTAACGGCGACAAAGCGATGAATACTATTGACGTACTGTTTTATCAGCGCGAGGAGCCTGTGTCTATTGTAATTGCTCTGTCAAATGCTTATGTCGATATGTACAGAGCCAGAGTTGCAGTTGAAAGTGGTGTTCCGATTAAAATTATGGCAGACGAGCTATCGTATAAAAATCGTGCGTGGGTACTCGAAAAAATGGCGAAACAGTCAAAACGTGTGTCAACCACAGCGTTAAGACAGAGTATTGATACTTTGCTTGAATTGAATGAGCGCCTTGTTAGCGTTACGGTTAACCCGAGAGTGGAGATAGAAAAACTTGTTTCAAAACTTATTATGATTGCACGAGGCGACAGTGATGTGTGATTTAAAAAAGCTTGAGATAAAAAAAGCCGTTGTTGTTGAGGGGAAATATGACAAAATACAGTTGCAAAGTGTTATTTCTTCACCTATAATTACATTAAACGGATTCAGGGTTTTTAAAGACAAAGAAGCCCAGACGCTTATACGAAATGTCGCGAAAACCCGAGGGTTGCTCATTATGACTGATGTTGATTCGGCGGGATTCGTGCTCAGAAACTTCTTATCCGGTATCACTGATAAAAGTCAGATAAAGCATTGTTATATTCCTACTGTTTTCGGAAAAGAAAAACGCAAAGCGCAACCATCAAAAGAAGGAAAACTTGGCGTTGAAGGAATAAAACGCGACGAACTGGTCGATGCTATATTAAAGTCAGGAGCCACTATTATCGGCGAAGAAAAACGCGAGAACGTACGAGAGATTACAAAGCTCGACTTCTTTGAATGTGGACTTTGCGGTATGGATAATTCAAAGCAGAACAGAGAAGCGGTGTTAAGACACCTCGGTCTTCCTGTTTATCTTTCGACGAATGCGATGATAAGTGCGACGAATTGTCTTTTTACTTACGATGAATTTATAGAAATGCTGAATGCATTTTTTAAAAATATGGAGGTATAATTATGAATTTAAAAGGTACAAAAACTGAAGCTAACTTAAAAGCTGCTTTTGCGGGTGAGTCAGAGGCTAGAAACAAGTACACTTACTTTGCTTCTAAAGCCAGAAAAGAGGGTTACAACCAGATTGCTGAGCTTTTCCTTGCTACTGCTGATAACGAGAAGGAACACGCTAAGCTGTGGTTCAAACTTTTGGGTGGCATCAATGATACAATGCAGAACCTTGAGGATGCTGCTGCAGGCGAGAACTACGAGTGGACTGATATGTACGCAACTTTTGCAAAAGAGGCAAGAGAAGAAGGTTTCGAAGATATTGCTCTGCAGTTCGAGGGCGTTGCTAAAATTGAGAAAGAACACGAGGAACGTTACAGAAAGCTTCTCGCTAACGTCAAGAACGGTGAAGTTTTCAAGAAAGGCTCTGTTGTTATCTGGGAGTGCGGTAACTGTGGCCACATCGTGGTTGGTACTGAGGCTCCGGAAATTTGTGCAGTTTGTGCTCACCCAAGAGCTCATTTCAGAATCAAAGCTGAAAATTATTGATAATCACGGAAATAAAATTACACCCCGAACGGAAAGTTCGGGGTGTTTTGTGTTTAGTCTTCTTCAATTTTTGATACAAAGGCTGAGAGTATGCGGTTGTTTTTGATACGTTTAACCGTTATCAGCAGGTTTTTGTATTCTATCGTCTGGTTTATGACAGGGATAGTTCCGAGCTGTTCGATAATAAATCCGCCGACAGATATGCTTTCGATATCATCGTCGTCTTTGATTTCGAAAATATCGAATAAATCGGATAAATCCATATCACCACTGATGATATAACGACCATCTTTGAGTTTTGTGTATGTTCTTTCTTCGTCTTCGTCTTCGTCCCATATTTCTCCAACCAACTCTTCGAGCAGGTCTTCCATTGTGACAATACCAAGCATACCGCCGTATTCGTCGGTAACGATTGCCATGTGAAGCTTTTTGCTCTTAAAGTCAGCGAGGATGTCTGATAGCTTTTTTGACTTATATATGAAGTGTGCAGGGGAGATGAGCTCTTTTATGTCAGGTTTTTCGTTTTCGCTCAACACTTCAAGATAATCACGGGTGTGTAAAATACCAATGATGTTGTCGATGTTATCTTCATAAACAGGGATGCGTGAGTATCGTTCTTTGATTATTGTTTCCTTGATATTATTGTGGTCATCATCTACATCAATGAGAACAACGTCAACTCTTGGTGTGAGTATCTCGTGTGCTGTTTTTTCGTCAAAATCAAGAGCGGACTGCACCATTTCGCTCTCTAACTCTTCGAGTATACCTTCTTCTTCGATAGATTCGATGATGTACTTGAGCTCGTCTTCTGTGACACTTGGCTGGTCTTTTTTGATGTTGGCAAGCTTCATTACTGCGGATTTAATTCCCAAAAAGCAATATACAAACGGGGTGAGAATTAGAGTAAGCGCTTTTAATGTGGACGCAGTGTACAGCACAATGGAGTCAGATGCTTCTTTACCAAAGCATTTAGGGATAACTTCACCAAAGGTGAGTACCAGAAGAGTTGTGGCACCCGTTGCGATAGCTGCACCATAGTTTTGGAAAATATCCATACAAAGTACGGTAGCAATTGATGAACATCCAAGGTTTACGACGTTGTTTCCGATGAGTATTGCTGTAAGTACCTTGTCGAAGTTGTCACATACCCACAGCGCTTTTTTTGCTCTTTTTATGCCGTTGTCAGCCTGACTTTTAAGTCTGATTTTATTTGCACAAGAAAACGCGGTTTCGGTACAAGAGAAAAAAGCAGACAGTAAAATACAAACAGCTATTATAATTCCATAAACGAAATTAGGATTCACTTTTTGCCCTCCAAAATAAAAATAACTTATAATAGCATACTACATAAGAATAAAAATAAAATTATAATATAGAAATTTGCGTATTTTTCTTGATGCAGACTCTAAATGATGGTATAATAAATCTGAATATATACATTATTTTGTGCTTTTTGGAGATGCTACCGTTGGAGGTGCATTTTATGAACACAAAATATTACAATGCTTTCAACTGTGCTGATGGTTGCGATGATGATGATACCCAGACTCAGGGTGAGCCTGAGCTCACTGACCAGTTCAATGGCGAGAATTATCACGAGCGAATCGGTAATATCGGTTCGGTTATTACGCGCAGGGGAGATGATGTCATTTACTGTCTGACTATTATCGGTCAGATTGAAGGACATTTCATTTTGCCGTCGAGCAATAAAACCACCAAATACGAACACGTCATCCCTCAGCTTGTTGCGATTGATGAAGATGAGAGAATCGATGGTTTACTGATTTTACTCAACACCGCTGGTGGCGATGTTGAGGCCGGGCTTGCTATTGCTGAGCTTATTTCGGGTATGAAAAAGCCATCGGTGTCTATTGTGCTTGGTGGGGGACATTCAATCGGGATTCCGCTTGCTGTTGCGTCGGATAAATGCTATATAGCTAAGAGTGCATCGATGACAGTTCACCCTGTCAGGACCACAGGCATTACTGTCGGAGCACCACAGACTTTTGAGTATTTCCGACGTATGCAGGACAGAATAACAACTTTTGTGTGCGAGAATTCCAACATTTCCAAAGAGCGTTATAACGAGCTTGTGCTCAATACGGGCGAGCTCGTAACTGATATCGGCACCATACTCGAAGGATATCAGGCGGTTGAAGAAGGTCTTGTTGACGAGGTTGGCACGCTCAAAGATGCAACCGATTGTCTTTTTGAAATGATAAGAAGTGAAAAAGACAATCTCAATAATTCTATTTCAGAATAAAACGCCGCAAGGCGTTACATACAGGAGGTAATTATGAATATTTTCGAAGCGATTATTCAGGGTGTTGTACAGGGTCTCACAGAGTTTTTACCTGTATCTAGTTCAGGTCATCTTGCTATAACACAGCATATTATGGGTGTTACTGAAGGTAATTTGTTCTTTAATGTTATGTTACATATTGGTACACTGGTTGCGGTTATTGCCTTTTATCACAAGCTGGTTTGGAATCTTATCAAAGAGTTATTTGCTATTGTGAAAGATATTTTTACAGGTAAGTTTTCGTTTAAAAATATGAATCATGACCGTTCGATGATTTTTATGCTCATTATTGCACTTGTGCCTTTGTTCCTTTTGTTTGTTCCGATTCCGGGCACAGGAATGAAGGTAAAGGATTTTGCTGACGTGTTGTCAGGAAGTGAAAAGTACTTTATTGTAGTAGGTGTTTCACTTCTTATCACAAGTGTGCTTCTCACACTCGGTAACGTGTTCAATAATCGTATTATCAAAAAGGCTGAAAAGGATGGTACACTTGATGAAAACGGAGCAGGTAAGAAGTCTCTTACTGTAAAAGATGCTATTGTTGTTGGTCTGACACAGTGTCTTGCTGCTGTTTTCCCTGGTTTATCACGAAGCGGTTCAACGCTTGCTGCGGGACAGCTTTGTGGTGTTAATCGCCAGACAGCGCTTGACTTTACTTTTATTTTAGCTATTCCATCAATTCTTGCAGCTGCTGTTCTTGAATTGTCAGATGCGCTGTCATCACCTGAGGGAGTAGGCGTATCACTTGCCGTGATTATCGCAGGTATGATTGCATCAGCGATTGTTGGTTATCTTTCAATTGTGTTGTTCAAATGGTTGTTGAAGACTAATAAAATGTATGTCTTCATTATCTATACAGCCATTGTTGGTGTTGCGGTAATCGCTGTCAGCATTGCTGAAATGATTGTCGGTCATAACATTTTTACATAATTCTACATAAGAATAATAAATGATTTGGAATTAGAATTTAACAGGAGTGATTTATTTGGCTGCAAAACAAACTGCAAAAAAGCCGGTCAAAAAAGCTCAATCGAATAAAAAGTCGCCTGCTCCACAAAAAAGATCTTCGGCAAAACAGCCACAGCCGCAGCAGACAGGGATGAACCCTCAGCTCAAAGCGTTATTGTTGTGTGCTACCGCGGCAATCTTCTTTGTGTTGCTTATCATCAAGGGCGGTAACCTTTGGTTTGAAATGCGCCAGTGTATGATTGGTCTTTTTGGATTCTGCTTTTTGCTTGTGCCGTTCATATTCCTTTATATGGGTATTATGACCGCTAAAGAAAAGGAAATGTCTCACAAAGGTGTTAAAGTCTCACTTTGTGTGTCAATTGTTATCTTGTTGTCAACGCTTATCTATCTTTGTGGTGCTGTTGACTACAATGAAAAGAGAACGTACATACAAGCACTTGCTGATGCGTATAAGGGTACAGCAAACGGTGATAGCTTGTGTGGATTTATTGGAGCGATACTCGGCTATCCTTTAAGAGCTTGGTTTACAACTGCTCCGTCAGTCATAGTTTTAATAATAATATTAATTGTTGTTATTATGGTAATGACAGGTGTGACTCTTTCTGATGTTGCTAACGCTGCTCACAAACAGTATGCACGTATTTCAAAGCACAGACAGGAATCAAAACAGAGAAAAACTCAGCTTGTAAGAGAAGCTGAATATCAGGATGACAACGATATAGTAGAAGTCCCACAGGTTGTTGATTATCATTCTGGTAGAAGACGTAAGGGTCGTATTGATATTCCGATTGATGAGGCTACACCTGTGCCA
>JAZSHE010000251.1:0-6592 GCA_045533085.1 Ruminococcus sp. | reverse complement strand
ACGCATAGCGTACTTTATATAGTGACCATGGTAGCCGTCATACTTCTCTTTTGGAATTATAATAGCGGTCTGAATTTCGTCCGGCTTTATGTCAACTGTGCCAGCTTTGATATAAAAATCAGAGATAGGAATGATTCTTTTTCCGTTGCTTCCTGTAAGCTCAACCAAAGCATCGAGAGCAAACAGAGTTGATGCTGAATCAGCAGAAGTCACACCGTTGCAGGTGTTGCCACCAATGGTGCCGATATTACGAATCTGTGGCGAGCCGACCATATCGACCGCTTCGCCCAGAACATTGATATATTTCTTAACTATTTCGTTCTTTGTTATATGCGAAAAGCTTGTGAGCGAACCGATGCGGATGCTCTCACTCTCATCAAGAGTCACACCGCGCATCTCATCAATCATATAGATACTGATGAGTTCTTTTCCTGCACGTTTGCCCTCGCGTATTTGTACAAGTACGTCGCTACCGCCTGCGAGAATCTGTGCATCAGGGTGCTCAAGTCGCAGTCTTACAGCGTCTTCTACGCTTTGTGCTTCGTATAATGCTTTGATGTCATACATAATCTCGCCTCCTTATAAAAGTCCGTGTTTTGAAAATTCCTCAAACAGAACGTGCGGTGTCATTGGGATTTTGTTTATTGGAACACCCGTTGCGTTAAGCACAGCGTTACGGATAGCAGGAGCAACAGGACAAGCAGGAGGCTCGCCCAATGCTTTTGTACCAAATGCAGATGTAGGCTCTGCGTTTTCTACAAACTGAGCCTCAAGATGCGGATGGTCCATAAATGTTGATAGTTTATAGTCGAGCAGGTTGTTATTAAGCGTGCGACCTGTTCTGGAGTCAAAAATCTCCTGCTCAGAAAGAGCATAGCCGATGCCCATCGACATACCACCGTGCACCTGAGCTTGTGCAAGAGCAGGGTTAATCAAAGTACCACAATCGTGGACGTTTATTATATCGAGAATTTTCACCTTGCACGCACGGATATCGACCTCGACATCTGCAAAACAACAACCAAACGAATACGCGTTTGATTTAATCTGATACGTAGTTTCTGCTGTGATGTGACGGCTGTCCTCCATACTGTAAAGTGCAGTAATAGCCAGTTGAGCAACGCTCATCACAAGCTCGCCTTTTTTAGTAATAATATTGTTGTCAACGATGTCAAGCTCATCAACTTTGACACCGCTTAATTTTTCTGCGTAGTCAAGGATACGCTGTTTTAACAGCTCACCGGTTTGTTTTATAGTCAGACCTCCAACGTAAGTCTGGCGCGACGCGTACGCTCCCGTACCAAACGGAGTAATGTCGGTATCCTGACAAGAAATCACGTTAACCTTGTCGAGTGTCAAACCAACTGCGTCAGCAGCCATCTGTGCAAAAGCAGTGTCAGCACCCTGACCGATTTCTGTTTCACCGAGCTGGAGACTGATTGAGCCATCCTGATTGAGCACCATACGGCTTGATGACGACTCAAGACTTATCGGCCACACAGCTGTGTTGTACCAGAACACAGCCATACCAACACCTTTTCTGATTTCCCCGCTCTGGTTTTTATATTCTTCAATTTTTCTGTCGTAGTCGATGTATTCTTTACCTTTTTCGATGCACTGATTAAACGAATCAAAGTAGTTGACATTCTTGGAAAAATCGTCTTTGTATCCGACAGGCATCAGGTTCTTTTTTCTTATCTCAAGTGGTGACATACCAAGCCCCTTGGCTATATCGTCAATCTGGCTTTCCACAGCAAACATAGCCTGCGGGATACCGTAACCGCGCATAGCACCTGCAACTGGTCGGTTAGTGAACACAGTGTAGCACTCAGCCTCTACGTTAGGGCACGGATAAAGCTGTCTAAAACATCCCATACCCTTCGCGGCAATTGAGTGGCCGTGGGATGCATACGCTCCCTGATTTGAAAACAGCTCAAGCTTTCGAGCTACAAACGTACCATCAGGTCTTGTGTATGTAATTATGTGGCTTCTGACAGCGTGACGTACTCGCTGACACACAAAGGTCTCTTCTCTGCTCGAGTCAAGCTTCACAAGATGACCACCGAGTATATACGACAAATAAGCACACAGCGGTTCGTACAAAACGTCCTGCTTGTTGCCAAAGCCGCCACCAATGTACGGCTTTATAACTCTGATTTTGCCCCAGTCAAGCGAAAGCGCCTGACCAACAACACGGCGGACAATGTGCGGAATCTGTGTTGATGTCACCACAGTGAGTCTGCCGTTTTCCATACTGGCGTAGCATATATGGTTTTCGATGTGACAATGCTGTACAGTAGGAGTATCGTACCAGTTGTCAAATTTTATGAGGCCTTCTTCTTTTATCGCTTCTGCGTAGTTTCCGACACTCTGGGACGAATGACCAAGGATGTTGTTCTTGAAATTTTCATGTATCAAAGGAGCGTCGTCTTTCATAGCATCCTGTACATCAAGCACAAACGGATACTCCTCGTACTCGACTTTGATAGCTCTGAGCGCCTGTGTGGCGGCTACCTCGTTTTCTGCAACAACGCAGGCAACATCGTCGCCGTAAAAGCGCACGACATCGGTGAGCAGAAGTCTGTCAGCAACATCCTGATGCGACTCATCAGTTGACCACGGATGGCCAGCTGTCGGAAAGTAGTTTTTCGGAACATCAAAGCAGGTAACAATCTTTACAACTCCGTCGATTTTCAAAGCTTCGCTGATATCAACGCTGAGCACCTTGCCGTGAGCTATCGTTGAGTGGAGAACCTTTGCGACGTAGGCACTTTTATCACACAAGTCATCAGTGTACTTTGTTCTGCCCGTCACCTTGTCAAAAGCGTCGATTCTTTTCACACTTTTTCCTACTACCATTTCATCGCCTCCTATTTTTAAAAAGCACAAACTCTCCCTTATACTTTGGTTATTATAACATACATACACGTTATTTTAAAGAGGTTTTTTATATATTTTCTTGAAAAATATGGGTATAAAAGGGGTTATTGAGTAGCTGTTTTATTGACAACGCATAATATCATTTGATAAAATAAAATGGACTTAGGATGTGGTTTTATGAACATAAAAATCGGCTGTGTGCTGATGGCAGCAGGTAACGCAAAACGATTCGGCGACAACAAACTTGACAAAACTATCGGCGACAAAAGTCTAATTGACCGCGCACTATCGTGTATCCCAAAAGAAAAGCTGTACAAAGTTGTGGTAGTTACCCAGTATGACGAAGTGATGCAAAAAGCGTCAAACCACGGATTTATCGCCGTAAAAAATGAACATCCTGACTTTGGGATAAGCCACACGATAAAGCTCGGCATCGAGGTTTTGAAAGACTGCGACGCGATTATGTTCATGGTAAGCGACCAGCCACTGCTGAAAAAAGAAAGTGTATGGAATATGATTGACTACTACGTTCAAAACCACGATTTCATCGTCGGTATGAGCTACAACGGAGTCAGAGGAAATCCGTGTATTTTCCCAAAGGAATTTTTCGATGAACTCAAAAAGCTAAAGGAAGACCACGGCGGAAATACAGTGATACGAAAACACGAGGACAGACTGAAATTATTTGAAGCAACTCACCCTGACGAGTTATCCGATATTGACACAAAAGATGATCTGAGAAAGCTTGAAAACACAGAGGTATGATATGGCTATCCTGACTATAAACAACGCACAATATAATATCACCGAAAACGTGACGCTGATGAGATTTCTTCGTGATACTCTCAGGCTTACTTCGGTCAAAGACGGATGTTCACAGGGTGCGTGCGGTACGTGTACGGTGCTTGTTGACGGCAAAGCACAAAAGGCGTGCCTGTTTTCTGTCAGCAAATTCGACGGCAAAACCATCCTCACAGCCGAGGGACTAACCGACTACGAAAAGCAGGTGTACGCTTATGCATTTTCCCACTGTGGCGCTGTTCAATGCGGGTTCTGTATACCGGGGATGGTGCTGTGTGCAAAAGCGTTGATTGATGAAAACCCTGCCCCAACACGTGATGACGCTAAAAAAGCTATCAGGAACAATCTGTGCCGATGCACCGGATACAAAAAAATCATCGACGCTATTATGCTCAGCGCTGAAATTATGCGAGAGCACAAAGAGGTGCCACAAACTCAGTTTATGGGTCTGCTCGGCGAGAGTATGCACCGCGTTGACGCAGAAAGCAAAACTCTCGGCACAGCGATATACGCTGACGACATTTACTATGACAATATGATTTACGGCTCTGCGCTGAGAAGTGAACATCCAAGAGCACGAGTCCTTAAAATCCACACCGCTGACGCAGAAAAAATCGATGGCGTTGTCGCAATTATCACAGCAAAAGACCTCGATGGCGAACACAAAGTCGGTCATTTAAAACAAGACTGGGATGTGCTCATACCTGAAGGCTCTATCACCCACTACTTAGGTGACGCAATAGCCCTCATAGCGGCAAAAACCCCTGAAATCGTTGAAAAAGCAAAGAAAGCCATACAAGTCGATTACGAGGTACTGCCAGCTGTTTTCTCGCCAGAAGACGCACTCAAAGACGACGCACCGCTTGTACACCAAAGCGGTAACATACTATCAACAGAACACCTAAGACGCGGAAACGCAGACGAGGTTATAAACAACAGCAAGTACAAGGTAACCACACGCTATAGCGTTCCATTCACTGACCACGCGTTTATGGAGCCGGAATGTTGTGTCGCTGTGCCAACAGACGATGGCGGTGTACACATCCACAGCGGTGATCAGGGCATTTATCAGACACAGAAAGAATGTGCTATGGCGCTGGGTGTACCACTTGACAAGGTACGTGTTACTGCCGCTATGGTCGGCGGCGGTTTCGGTGGAAAAGAAGATATGAGCGTCCAGCACCACGCGGCAATTTTAGCCCACAAAACAGGGCTACCTGTAAAAGTAAAATTCACACGCGACGAAAGTCTGCTCATCCACCCTAAACGCCACGCTATGGAAATGGAGTTCACCACAGCGTGTGACGAAGACGGCAGACTCACAGCGATGAAAGCAGTCATCGTCTCTGACACAGGTGCGTACGCATCCTTAGGTGGTCCCGTACTCCAACGCGCGTGTACTCACGCGGCAGGGCCATACAACTATCAGGTCATTGACATCAAAGGTACTGCTGTGTACACCAACAACCCTCCTGCGGGAGCTTTCCGCGGTTTCGGTGTTACACAGAGCTGTTTTGCGACCGAACAGAACATAAATCAGCTTGCTCAGATGGTAGGAATTTCACCATTTGAAATGAGATACAAAAACGCACTCAGACCAGGTGATATTCTGCCAAACGGACAGATTGCCGACAACTCCACCGCGCTTGTTGAGACTCTCGATGCAGTGCGTGATATATACGAGCAAAATCCGGACTGCGGTATAGCTTGTGCTATCAAAAACAGCGGTCTTGGTGTCGGAGTTCCCGACACTGGCAGATGCAGGATTGTGGTCAGTAACGGCAAGGTGAAAGTTCACTCAAGTGCCGCGTGTATCGGTCAGGGTATGGGCACTGTGCAGGTGCAGATGATCGCACAGACATCTGGTGTAGCGATTGACAAAATCGAGTACTGCACCCCTGACACTCTCACAGCACCAAACGCAGGAAACACAACAGCGTCGCGACAGACTCTGTTCACAGGCGAAGCAGCTGTCAGAGCAGCAAAGATGCTGAAAGCTGACATAGAAAAGCACGGCTCTCTCTCTGCTCTCGAAGGCAAGGAATACTTAGGCGAATACACAGGTGTTACTGACAAAATCGGCAGCGACAAAGAGCATCCGATAAGCCACATCGCTTACGGTTACGCGACACACCTTGTTATCTTAGATGACGACAACAGGGTGAAACAGGTTGTTGCCGCACACGATGTCGGCACTCCAGTCAACCCAAAAGCTATCGAAGGACAAATCGAAGGCGGCGTTGTGATGAGTCTTGGCTACTCACTGACTGAGGACTTTCCGCTCAAAGATGGAAAACCACTCAAAAAGCTCGGCACTTTAGGACTGTTCCGTGCAGATATGACGCCTGATATCAAAGCGATCATCGTGTCAAAACCTGAGAAAGAGCTTGCGTGTGGAGCAAAGGGCATCGGCGAAATCTGCTCCATCCCTACCCCACCTGCGGTTGCACTGGCGTATTATAACCGCGACAAAAAACTACGCACAAAACTTCCGCTGAGCTTCACCCCATATCAAAAGAAAAGATAACAACATAAAAAGGCGAGCCTTGAACAGGCTCGCTCATTTTTTACTCATTTGCTTTTAAACCACAACAGTTTGTTTGTGTACAAAAAACTCAGTACAGCCATCAGCACGATAACCGCATATCCGACAACAGAATAAACATCGGGCACCTGCGAAAACACGAAAAATCCGAACATAGAAGAAAAAATAATCTGCGAGTAATCATAGACAGAAATCTCCTTTGACGGAGCGTTTTTGTACGCGAGCGTTATCATAAACTGACCGCCAGCCGCTGAAAATCCTGCGAGCAAAAGCATACACAGCTGATACACGCTCATTTTTTCATAGTAAATTATCGTCAGCGGTAACAACACAATCGTGCTGACAAACGAAAAGAAGAACACAACA
>JAZSHE010000138.1:0-10064 GCA_045533085.1 Ruminococcus sp. | reverse complement strand
GCAAGTATATTCGTAGCGTGGCGGTTTATTTCTCCACCTTCGTGTTCTGCAGACAAAGTTTGAACCACAATCACCGCACTTGATTAACCCTGCATATCTGTGAAATGGTTTTGATGTTGATGCTCTAACATTTCTCTTTTGCTTTGAATTAAGCAGGAACTGTGCTTGTTCCCATATCTCTCTGGAGACTATGGCAGGGACAGCGTTCTCGTGACGATACTGCTCTTCCTCAGGAATATCTTTTCTTATATGGTTGATTCTGCTCGTGTAAGTTTTATGGCATATAAGCGTGCCAGCATAAAATTCATTCTGCAGTATTCTTTTCACGCCAGTATTATCCCATAGATACTTATGTCCAATTTCAGGTTTGTTGTAGCCAAGGTTTTTTCCGTAGAGTTTCTTTTGATAGTAACCTGCGGATTTGATACCTTCATCGTTGAACATCTTTGCAATAGTTTTTACACCATAGCCTTCGAGATACAGTTCAAATATTCGTCTGACTATCTGAGCAGATTCTTCCACTATCACAACCTCACCCGTGTTCTTGTCCTTGAAGTAACCCATCGGCGGAGTGATTACCAAACCTTCCTTTTGCTTTTGAAGCATACCAGCCGAAACTTTTCGTGCAATATCTCGGACATACATATCATTGAATATACCCTTGACCGATATTATCAATCGATTGTTTTCGTCCAAGGTATCAATATTTTCGGTTACAGAAAAGATATGTATTTCTTTCTTACGGGTGTACTCAATGTAGGAAGCTGTCTCGGTTTCGTGACGACCAAGTCTGGATAAGTCTTTGACTATTATGGCATCTATGAGTTTTGCTTCGATTGCATCTGTTATTTCAAAGATACCTTTTCGTGATAAACTCATACCGCTGACATTATCATCAAAGGATTCACCGATGATTTCAAAGTCGTGTTTCTCAGCGTACTCTCTAATAATCTTCTGTTGGTTTATCAGCGAGTTCTGCTCCTCGTCATCATCTCGAGAGAGTCTTGAGTATAACCAAACTCGCATTTCACCATTCCTTTCTTCTTAGTTTTATTTCAAGGTGTGTGATATGCCACCTTTGTGCTAAGACAACATATCACAACACCTTTTTCAAGTCCAGATAATTTATGCGGACTTCTCTGTTTGAGTATCAGGAGAAATTTTGTCCTCACTTATGTATTCTCTTAGAACGTTTTCTAAGAATTTTTCAAACTGTTCTTCGTTTCCGTTGTACTGAATTTCAACAGTTTTTATATTATATTTATTACTCATATAGTTCCTTTCTTCGCTGTTAGCGAATATTAATTTTTGTTGGCACACGCATCAGCTGTGCCTTGTGCACCTTTGCGGCACACACAACATATCACAACACTTTTTACAAGTCCAGACAAATATCAAAGCACTTCACATTCCTCCCATAACAGGTCCGTAGTGCTTTTCTTTGTCCTTCTTGTCAACGATTACAGGCTGTGTTGTACAGTCCTCCGGTTCATAATATTCATCAATAATTTCACTCAGGTTGCCAAAAAGAAATGCCGAATCAGTTCCCAGGCTATGAGGATAACTGACGGGATTAGCGAGATAAGCATCAGCTTCGTTGTATGTTTGCGAAGCCTTTGCTTCTCCTGTGAGAGAGCTTGTGAAAATTGCTCGCTCATCCTCCCAGCCTGTTTTTCTGTATTCTCCAGAAGTTTCTGAGCTGATTCTTCCATCTGGTCCATACAAGTTTCCAGATCCATATTGAACTGCTCCGTTGAATTCGTCATATCCTCCGCCTGAGTAGACAGCGTTTCCAAATAGTCTTTCATTTCTAGTTTCAGCTCTTCTCTGGTAATCAAATTGGTCAGTCTGTTTTGTATACCCTCTAGAGCTTGTATCTGTAACTGAATCACTACTATCAACGCTTTCCAATTCTGTTCGGTAATCGTTACGCATTGTACGTAAGTCCCTACTGTTTTGAGTTCTTCTTTCGCTTCTGAAAGCAACTGCTGATGAGATATCTTGCCTGATTTTGAATTCATTTTCCATCATCTCCTTTAGAAATTTATCGTCATATAATTTAATGTCCCTGCACTTTTTACCCTCAGGTGTGGTGTAGGTTATGTATTTTCTTGAGTCTGAGAAGTTAACTTTGTAACCTTCAAACTCCATTAGCATTATGAAATGCTCTTTTGATTTCGCTATAGTCATAGCGTTAGATATAACAGCTTCGAGTCTTATTTTCCAACTCTCACGCTTAACAGCAGAGCGGTATTCTCTGTCAGACATATTTTTTGCTTTAGGTTTTTCATTAGATTTCTCCACAACAGATAAGCCATACTCTAAACAAAGCTTGTCCGACCTAAGCATAAGTTCTTCAACTTCACTTTCATTGATATGAAACTTCTTACCGTTTTCAGCATTCACACTGTTCATAACAAAATGAGAATAAATGTGGTCTCTGTCACAGTGAGTTGAAACTACAATCTCAAAGCCGTTGAAATTTTCAGTTTCACTTGCAAACCTCAACGCAATTTTGTGAGCAAGTTGTGGCGATATATCTTCGCCAATGTCAAAGGATTGAACGAAATGATAGTACTGTCTGCTGTCTTGCTTATTAAAAAGTTTCTTGGTATTACAGAACTCTGTGTATGCAGAGTCAGCATTACAGTTCACACCTGTCACGAGTTTGACGTTGTTATCGGTTCTGGTCTTACTATCTTGAGTTGTATATCCCAAAACATAAGCCATACCTTTGACAGTTTGTTTAGATTTTGAATTGATAAAATGTACTATCGCCACGCTATCCACCTCTCAACATCTTTGAAAGTTCGCTGTGGATTTCAGAGAGTTCTGCACACGCTTCATCAAGATACACCACGTGTATTCTCCCTTGTCTAGCCATAATGAGTAGTTGGTTTACGTTGTTGCCAAGCTTTTTGACCTGAGTAGTAAGTTCTTTGAGACCATCGAAGTTAGTAATCTTCTTCGAAGTTGCACACTTAACTATGTAGTCTGTTATAGTCATACCGGCACTGTTAGCTTTCGCTCTGATGAGAGCATCTGTTTCATCAGTTACCCTTAAATTGATTCTTTTGGTTTTCATTATTACCTCCGTTAAAATTTGAAATTATAGTGGGTGCAGAGCTACTGCCCGCCCTGCTGCATTGGCTGACGTACAGCCGAATGCGATGCTGGCTCTCTCCCTGAAGGAGAGAAAATATGCGTAGTTTTCAGAATATGTAACGTTCCTGTTTTTATGTGCACAAAACTGCCTGACGTTGGTTTTTAATGCAAGTTCGGTTAGTTATCCTAACCTCCCTTTAAAACGCCGACAGGGTCGCAAGGAACGGCAGGAACGCTTAATTTGGGACCACCTTTTATCCGTCACTAACGTCACTTGCGTCACTATAAGTAACATTCAACAATCGTACCCCGTTACTACGGCTGTCACGAAAGCTTAATCCAAACTCTTCGAGTTCATCTCGCCATCGTTTCATCAATCGTTTGAGTGCACTTACCGATATAGCTTGTCCGGTATGCTCGTTATACAGTTCACAGAACTCGGTATTATTGCCACTGTAATATTTATGTACTTTCATAAAATCAAGTAGCAGTTCCATTTCTTTTGGAAGCAATAGTTCCTTGTGTTCTAAACTATCATCAAGCATTTTCCAAACACATTCTTCTTTTGAAAACTGCAACTCAATCTGACGATGCTCTACATCTCGACCTGTACAATGGAGCGTAGCATTACCAGCGTTACGCTCACTTTTATCAAGAACAAGGATAGTGTCCGCTGCACCCATAATACCTGTTGTTCCTGATAGTTTGTTAAACGGGTCTTTATCTCCTTGCTTTCTAAGATGATGCACAAGTATAAGACAAAAATCCATTTCGTCAGTTAACTGTTTAAGCGAACGTACTTCTTCATAATCGTGTGCATATGAGGTATCTGATTTGTTATTACGTATAGTCTGAAAAGTATCTACTACAACCAAAACTGTATCAGGATGGTTATCTACAAAATCACGAATCTGCTCACACAGACCACCTGCTAGTGTTTCTGCACAGTTAGAAAAATACGCATTTGAAGGAACCTCATCAGTAATCTCTAACAGACGACTTTGAACACGTTTTAAAGTATCTTCTAGGCACAGGTACAAAGTTGTTCCTTTGGTAGTTTTCAGATTCCACATCGGTTCACCCTTAGCAATGCGAATACACAAATCGAGTACCCACCACGATTTGCCTATCTTCGGTGCACCACCAAGGATACAAATACCATCGGGTAATAACGTTTCGACGCAAAACTTTGTTTTAGGGAATTTTGCGTCCATTAGTGCTTCTCCGTCAATGGCAGAGAGTAATTGCATAAAAACATCTCCTTTCAAAAATTTATTCTTTCCCCATAAGATGCTCTGGCATCCTACTCTTCCTATATCCTTAAATCTGAATTCCTTGTAATAACACACCAGATGGCTACGCATATAGCTCCATTGGAATTTCACCACTGTGATGATTTCTCACAGCCGTCATCTTTTTCACTGACGGAAGTATCATTGTCCCTTTTGCCTGTCATCGCTTTCATTGAATTTGCCTTTCAATGTCTGAGTCCTGAAGACATAAAATGTGTTCGCTCATTTAGCTTGTTTAAAAAACAACAAAAGGAATGTATCTGATGTGTTGATATTCAATTTTCAAGGTACAGCGAAAGGAAAATAAAATACCCTTCATTTATACAACCGCACAGCAAAGGGAGTCTAAACCTAAAAATCAAATAATCAGCGTTTTGCATAATAAACAGAAAGTGGTTTTATAACAAACACACAAATAATTACCACACTAATTTTGATGCTATCTACTGACATTGATTTTCAAAGCTTAGTGAAAAGTAGATATACCTCCCTACTTTATTAGTCATTAACCAAATCGTTTCTAAACCTTTGAACCTTAAATTCATTATTTTGTACAACAATCGTATGTAGTTTCAGTAACAAATGCACAAAGAATTGGTGCTGTTATTCTGTTGAAAATGAAGACTCAAAAATACCTTTCAATTTATTGGACACTCAGAGCCGTTTTTTCAACCCTGTTTTTGAAAAAACTTTTATTTCTCTTTAATTTCAGCGTTTTGTACAACAAATTTATGAAGTTTTAATGACAAATAAACAATGGTTTTTTAGAGTAAGAATATTTATCCCTTCACTATATATACCGTTTGCTAAAGCACCTCTAACATCTAGAGTGTAATTTTCGATAATAAACATCCATCAACCTAACAACCAATGCAAAAAACGCCATAACATTTCAGTATTTTGTACAACGAATTTATGCGGTTTTTATGACAAATTTACAATGGTATTTTGTGAGTAAAAATATTTACCCCTCTACTTTATTTGCCGTTAACTAAGGCATTTCTAAACCCTGAACCTCGCGTTCGATAAAAAACAGCCATAAATTTACTAACAAACACAAAAAACGCCATAACATTCCAGCGATGTTATGGCGTTACTAACCTATATTAAAATTTGAAGATTTTATATTCTTATGCTCTAAAAAGCAAGTTAATTTTCTCTTTCGCGGTTCGCTCGTTGCAATAAACAAAATTAAACTCACCGTAAATCTGCATATCTTTGACTGTAAACACAGCCAAATCCTCACGACACTTTGATATCGGCTCATACGCAAAAGTAATGAACTTATTGTTTATAATCAAATCACAAATAACAGAAAAGTTGCTGACCGACACATATCGTTTGAAAGAATCAAAAGAAAAGCCACGGTCGGATATTGCGTTCTCTAGCAAAGCTCTCGTTCCTGAGGAAGATTCTCTGACAACAAGATTTTCGTTTAACAGCTCTTCAAGTTTAACTGTATTGTTCGCAAAAGGATGATACTTTGAGCAAATGCCCACAAATGATTCTTTCTTATACAAGTGATAGTCGTACTTAGATTTATCAAAAACTCCCTCAACAATAGCAAAGTCCAACAGAGATTTTTCAAGCATACTGAGGAGCACCTTGGTATTATCAACCACCACATCAATAGAATGGTTTGGATCATTTAAAAACTGAGAGATCTCAGATACAATAACATACTCGCCGATCGTTTTAGTTGCACCAACAGTTAAATGAGTTATATCACTCTCCGTAAAACTACTGAGAATATCGGTTTCTTCCGCTTTGACACTATCGAAAAACTTCTTAAGTATCTCTGCGTTTTTTGTCTTAGTCAGGGTTTTACCATTATATTCAAATAGCTTTGCTCCATAGTAATTCTCGAGATGATGAATGTGCTGTGTAACACCCGGTTGAGTCATATTCAATTTGTTTGCTGTGCGTCTATAATTCATTTCTTCGCAAAGCGTCAGAAAAGTGTTAACCCTATAATCTAACATACGCGCCTCTCATTACTTAAATTTATCATTTGATAAAAAACGATAATTTGATTTTATCATAGATTTTACATATAATCAATACTGGCAATTACGTACAGGAGGTATGAAATGAAAGTCTTAAAACTGTTTCCAGGAATTTTACTATCCATTTTGATTGCTTTTGTTGCCTGTTTCATCGAGAGTCTGTTGCCGATTCACCTAATTGGCTCAGCAGTTATCGCTATGTTCATCGGCATAATTCTAAACTATTTTCTTAAAAACACCTGTGTTTTTGAAAGCGGACTAAAATTCACATCAAAAAAAATACTCAAATTTGCAATTATCCTACTTGGGCTTTCCCTTAACATCACCACTATTCTAAATGTCGGCAAGATGTCCCTTATGGTTATGATTTTCACTCTTCTAACCTGCTTTGGTGGTGGATATTTTATTGGAAAAGTTTTGGGACTTAACTGGAAATTATCAAACCTTATTTCAGCAGGAACAGGCATTTGTGGTGGTTCAGCTATCGCGGCTATTGCTCCTACCATTGACGCTGATGACAATGATGTTGCCTATGCTATGTCAGCGACCTTCCTCTTTGATATGGCTATGATTGTGCTGTTCCCTATTATGGGCAAAGCACTCGGGATGAGCGACGAGGCTTTTGGCATCTGGGCTGGCACAGCAGTTAATGACACTTCCTCAGTTGTTGCTACAGGCTATGCTTTTTCTGAAGCTGCAGGTGATTTTGCAACTATGGTAAAGCTCACGAGAACTCTTGCAATTATCCCTACTGTTATTACGTTTGCTTTTATTAATCTTAGACTAAAACGCAAAGAGGCTATTACAAATAGAAAAAGTACAAGTGAGCTCAAGGCAAAGTTCAGCATAAAAAAAGTTTTCCCTTGGTTTATTCTAGGCTTTCTGGGAATGGCTATAGTAGCAAGTGTATTTCAAATTCCTACAGAAGTTGTATCTGCGACCAAAACCGCAAGTAAGTTTCTTATGGTATCGGCATTAGCTGCTATTGGGCTTAACACTTCATTTGGCGACCTAAAAAAATCAGGAATACGACCTATGGTTCACGGTTTTATAATATCTGCTCTAGTTGTAATCGTAGCACTGTTAGTAGAGATGGCTATGGGTATTGTTTGATAAATAGTTTTATTGCAAATAAGATAACTACTTTAATAATCCAATAAGATAAGACAAAACATAAACAAGCGTTGCATTTTGAAGATATCACCCTCATATGCAACGCTTTCTTTAGTTATATTAGTCAGTTTTAGGTGCGATTATCCGTAACAAAAGTAGATGTTGTACGTGCCGTTTGCTTGCTTTTCAGCATAGCAGTTAAAGCTAATCTGACTGTAGTTTGTAGCGTACCCGTCTAGTGCAAGTATGGAACCTATGTCTGCATCTAAACCTGATACTGTTCTGCTCAGCTGTTCTTCGTATGTGCGATTTGCTGTTGTGTTAAGACAACCTTGATATGCGAACAGCCAACCGCTGTTGTTTGTGTTGAGTGTTGAATCGTATACCATACCTTTGTTTTGATTGTGACTGATTATGTAACTTACCATATTCTGAATATCTTGTTCATTGTTACTGGAGTTCGATTCTTCTTTAAATGGTTCTTGCTTTGCCTTTTCTGTTGGTTTTTGCGTTGTCTTGGCTGTCGGTTTAGGGATTGAATTTTGTGTTGTCATTTGAGTAGGTACAGGAGCTTTCGATTCCTCTACCTGTTCTACGATTTCGATTTCAACTTGCTGTTCTGAATCGATTGTAACACCAACTGTTTGAGCTTCAGTTGGTGCAGTATGTTTCTCAGTGGCTACCACTGTTTCGCTGACAGTTTTTTCTGTCTGTGTTCTAACTATTGCTGTCGGTGCGATTTCATCAGGTGTTGCATTTGGTGTTTTGCTACTGCACGCTGTGAGCACGAGTAGGCTGAATATTAGTGTACATAAAATTCTCTTCTTCATATTTCGTCACCTCTATAATTTTGAACTTCTATCATTATTTTTGTTGCTATTATGAAGCCTTGTGCGAACATATCTCGCTCGAAACAACAGTATAGCTCACTGTAAGCATCTTTGAATTTTTCGAAGGTTTCTCTTTGCTTTTGTGTAAGTGTCCCATTCAGTTCTTCTTCATATTGACAGACCAGATTTTGAAGTTTATCTACTTTCGAACCTCGTCTGACATCTCTATCACACGGACTTACATTTCCATAATATAAATCTTCGAGTATTGCCATCTGCGTTGCACCTCCTTTTTGCAACACAAACATATACTACATAACTCTTCATAAGTCCAGACAAATATTAAAGGCTGATGTATTCCTTTTGGATTACATCAGCCTTTTCTTAAACTCTGTCTTTAATAAGAAGTAATTTTCCGTTTTGTACAAACACTTCTGCAATTTTACCACTAATAACTTCGTTGCTAACAGCGTACTGATACTCGCAGGTAATTTCTGCTTTATCAAGAGGATACTTTGCGTTTCTGATAGTTACACCTTTAGCTATGCCAGTGATATTAAGTAACGAAAAGAATGCATAGGAATCATCGATATAGACCGGCTCCTTAGAAACAATCTCCATCTCTGAATAATCATCTATGATAATGCCTTTCTTTGAAAGTGAATCAAGGTACAGCAATATCGAAACATTACCCAAGGTGTGATCGAGTCTTGCACCAATTACACCAATCAAGAGAAATTCGTCAAAACCTCTTTTGCTCGCCTCTTTAACAGCATATACAGTATCTGTATCATCCTTTTCACAAGGGAGTACGATAGTTTCAACATCAAGATTCGGATTTTCGTGGGAATCAAAATCTCCAATAATTAAACTCGGAGAAATCCCTAATTCTTTCATATGTTTCAGTCCGCTATCACAGAAAACCACATAATCATTATCTGTGATTTTCGTTTTTATATAGTCATAGTCATTTATGTCAGCACCGCCAACAATTACACATCGTTTCATTTTATCACCTTACAGAATATCAATGTATTCCCCACTTAATGCCTTGTTCATACTTCTTACGGCACAGAATTTACCACACATAGAACAACTATCCTCGTGCTCAGGAGCTCGGCTGTCGCGGATTGCTTTTGCAGTTTTTGGGTCAATAGAACACTCCCACTGCTTTTCCCAATCAAATGTACGCCTTGCATCCGCCATAGCGTCGTCTATATCTCTTGCGTGTGGCACTTTCTTTGCAATATCTGCAGCGTGTGCGGCAATGCGTGATGCGATAATTCCTTGCTTTACATCTTCAACATTAGGAAGTGCCAAATGCTCAGCAGGAGTTACATAGCAAAGGAATGCGGCACCGCTTGCGGCTGCAACAGCTCCGCCGATAGCACAGGTAATATGGTCATAACCCGGTGCGATATCGGTAACAATCGGGCCAAGCACATAAAATGGTGCACCCATACAAATTGTCTGTTGCAACTTCATATTAGCTTCAATCTGATCAAGTGGCATATGTCCCGGACCTTCAACCATAACCTGCACATCTTTCTCCCAAGCACGTTTAGTAAGCTCACCAAGACGAACGAGCTCTTCAATCTGACAAACATCACTAGCGTCTGCTAGACAACCCGGACGACACGCATCACCAAGAGAGATAGTAACGTCATACTCACGACAGATATCTAAAATTTCGTCAAAATATTCGTAGAATGGATTCT
>JAZSHE010000129.1:0-6316 GCA_045533085.1 Ruminococcus sp. | reverse complement strand
GGCAAAACATCAGCTATGCGTAACAAAGAGACCGAGGCTGACTATCGCTACTTCCCTGACCCTAACTTAATGCCAATTGTCATCGACGACGAGTGGCTCGAGCAGATTAAAGCTAACAAGCCTGTAGCGTTAGACGAAAAGGCTGAGGCTTACTCAGAAATGGGCATTTCCGACAAGGAAATCGCAATGCTTATGAGCGAGCACACAGTTGCAAAACTCCTTGATGATGTTATCGCACTTGGCTGTAACGGTAAGGATGCCGCAGCGTGGATTCTCACTGACTGTGCTGGCATCCTGCGTAAGGCAGGCTTAAAACTTAAGGATCTTTCTATCTCAGCAGACGGCCTTTCATTCCTCATCAAGAAAGTTGACGAGGGCAAGTTAAACCGTGGTGCGGCTAAGAAAGTTCTCATCGCTGTTATCGAAGATGGCGCTGACCCTGTAGCATACTGCGAAGAACAGGGCTTCCTCGTAGAGGTCGATAACTCATTGATTGAGGCTGTTATCGACAAGGCGATCGAATCTAACCCACAGGCAGTTGCTGACTACAAATCTGGCAAAGAAAAAGCTCTTATGGCTATCTTTGGCGCTTGTATGAAAGAACTCAAGGGTAGTGGCGATCCTCAGATGATCCGCACAATGCTCATTGAAAAACTCAGCAAATAATAAAGACTGGGACCGCTGAAATCTCAGCGGTCCTATTATTATAAAGGTGAAAACTATGACAGTTAAACTTTACGAAAACGATTCATACATAAAAGAATTTGAAGCTACCGTTCTTTCATGCGAAGAACACAAAGATGGATATCTTCTCACTCTTGACCGCACCGCTTTTTTTCCTGAGGGTGGCGGACAGCAAGCCGACAAAGGCACAATAAACTCAATCGAAGTGCTCGATGTTCAGATAAAAGACGAAATCATTACCCACAAGGTGACATCAGCCTTCGAAATCGGCTCAACAGTTACAGGAGTCATCGACTGGGACACACGTTTCAGACGAATGCAAGGTCACACAGGCGAGCATCTTGTATCAGGTATCATCCACACTATGTTCGGCTACGATAACCTTGGTTTCCACATGAGTGAAAAAACCATGACACTTGACCCAAGCGGTATCCTGACTGTTGAGGACATCAAAGAAGTTGAAAGACGAGCTAACATTGCAGTATACGAAAACCGAGATATCACTGTTGCCTACCCTACACCGGATAAGCTTAAAGAAATCGACTATCGTAGTAAGCTTGATCTGACAGAAGGGGTACGTCTGGTCACAATTGATGGTTACGATACCTGCGCTTGTTGTGCGCCACACGTTAAACAAACAGGTGAAATCGGCCTAATCAAAATCGTTGACTTCATCCAGTACAAGGGCGGTATGAGACTTACAATGGTATGCGGAATGAATGCCTTTGAAGATTACTCAAAGCTCCACGATGAGAATAAAGAAATGATGCACCTGCTGTCATCCTCCCGTGATAAAGTGCTCGAATTTGTAGTAAAAGACCACGATACTATTGGTGCCCAGAAAGCTGAAATCAGCCGCTTAAACGCAGAACTTTCAAAAGCGAATCTTGAAATTGTCACAATCGGTGATACTCTATGTGGTTTCACAAAAGGTGCGTCTTTTGATGATATGCGTGCACTCGTGAACGATAACATCAACAATGCCCCACTTGTTGCATTTTTCAGCATCACAGACGACAGTTGCTCATATATTGTGTCAAGCTCAACCCTTGACGTTCGTGACACAGTAAAAGCTCTCAACGATAACTTCAACGGCAAAGGCGGCGGACGACCAAACTACGCCCAAGGCAAGCTAACTGCCGACAAAGCTTCCATCATCGAGTTTTTTAATAACTAACATTACACACAAAAAGCCCCGAGTGAAAACTCGGGGCTTTAACTTTTATGTTGACTTTATTAATTCATTAAACCAGTAGCATATTTGTATGCCAGCACTCTCATGCAAGCTCTCTGTAATGTCTCTGTGTCAATTGTTTTATCATTGACAGCCTGCAAAATAGCTGTGTATGCTTCTTCAAATTCGTTAACCATAACAAGGTCGTTACCACACAGCACCGCCTGAACATAAACATTTTTATCATCAGCGTAGTAGCTGTAATCAGCGTTGTTAAGGTTATCTGTTATGATAAGTCCTGTGAACTTCAGGTCATCTCTTAAAGTATCGTGGATATCCTTTGAAAGTGATGCCACACACTTGTCATCAAGAGAAGTATGCAGAACGTTTGACATAAGCACACAATGAGCGCCAGCCTTGATACCTTCTTCAAAAGGTTTGTAATCTGTTGTCACAAAAACCGACTCTTCTCTACTGTCTGTAACAACACTCTCATAAGAATCAGGTATTGTACCATAACCTGGGAAATGTTTGAGCGCTACTGATACACCCTTGGTCTGACTTGTTTTTGTCACAGAGCTAGCATAAGTTGAAGTATCTTCAACACTACCACCCAAAGAACGTGAGTACATAATCTGTGTGTAATCTTCAGCCATATCAAGCACAGGAGCTAAATTGAGGTTGATGCCAACCGATGCAAGCATAGTTGCCTTGCTTGTCTCAGCTTCATTTACAGCATCCATTCCACCTTCAGCGAAAGTATCTCTAGGTGAAGAAAAATCATACTCAGGAAAAGCATCAAGGTCGCTGAGCGCTGTCACAGCACCGCCTTCTTCTTCAACTGCCATAATCATCGGTACCGATGCCTTCTGTTGATAGGAGTTGATTGTTGTTTTGATTTCATCTGCACTCATTGAATAGAAGTTATCAGCTGTATACACATAACCCGAAAGCGCGTATTTGGTAACAGAAGAAAGAGCTGTATCATCAGCAGGACACGAAGCCAGAATCAACTGGCCAACCATCTGCTCGTTTGTCATGTCCTGCATATACTGATATGCCTTGTCGTAGTACTGACTGAAAATGCCGCCATCGTTAAACTCAGCAGGACAAATAGCAGCTTCGTTTTTTTCTTCCTCTTTTTTAAAATCAGAGTTGTCAACTGTAGGCCTGATCTGATCAACAGTGGACTCATCTACTTTTGTCACGTCAATATAGTGGAACAGACTAACAGAAAAAGCGATAGTCGCCACCAAAATAAAAATAATACTTGTAATCCAAAACTTTTTCATCCGAGCCTCCAAAATTCACAAAATAAATTTATATTTGCACTGATAAAAATATATATAAAAATACACTATATATTTTACCACAAAATATTGCAATTTTCAACACTTAAGTTACAAGATATTGACACAATTCGATTTTTAGTTTATCATTTCTTAGGCTAAGGAGGTATCCGCATGAAAAACAGAAGATTTCTTTCTAATATAGCGTTACTCACAGCAGCTTTGGTGTGGGGATTCGCATTCGTATCACAGGAGCAGGCTGCAAAGCACATCGACACTTTCACAGTCAACGCAACTCGTTCATTTGTAGCGGCGGTCGCACTCATTCCACTGATACTGTTCACATCCAAAAAAAGTGGCAGACCAATTCTCGAAAGCACAAAAACTGACCGCAAATTGCTGATAAAAGCAGGAACAATGTGTGGCACTCTGTTGTGCTTATCATCAGCGCTTCAGCAGTTCGGCATTTCTATCTATCCTGATGATGCGGCAATTTCAGCGCGTAGCGGATTTATCACAGCACTATATGTAATCTTCGTTCCGATAATTGGCGTGCTGTTTTTTAAACGAAAAGTCAACTTCACTGTCTGGTTGAGCGTTATTGTAGCAGTTGTGGGACTGTATCTTTTGTGTGGTACAAATGGCATATCAGGCATTTATGCGGGCGACCTGCTTGTACTTTGTTGTGCAGTTTCTTTCTCACTCCAGATACTGTGCGTCGACCATTTCATCGACCGCGTTGACGGTGTCAAACTCGCGGCTATACAATTTCTCACCTGCGGTATTGAGTCAATGTTCCTGATGTTCATCTTTGAAAACCCATCAATGAGCGATATTATGCTTGCATCACGTTACATTCTGTATCTCGGAATTATGAGCTCAGGTGTTGGTTACACACTACAGATAATAGGTCAGAAATACTCTGACAACCCAACAGTAGCGTCTATTTTAATGAGTCTGGAGTCAGTTTTTGCGGCTTTAGGCGGATGGTTGCTTTTAAATAAAGCTCTCTCCCTTTTCGAAATCATAGGTTGTATCGTCGTGTTCTTAGCTATCGTTCTAGCGCAGCTTCCGACTAAAACAAAACCACATAAAGAATAAACACTAAAACGAAAGGCTATCTCCGCATCAGGAGATAGCCTTAACTTTTGCTAAAAATATTTACTTGTAAATCCTGATGAATGGACCATCACTTGGGTTGAGCCATCCTAACAGCGTAATGATATCATCGTGTGAAAGACCGATACCACCCCAGTTTGTCGGTGCGTAGCTGACGTGGATAAACTTTGCACAACCCTGATTCGGATCTACATTCTCACGGTTGTAGTTGAATACAATAGCATACGGATAAGATTTTGTAAACTCAAAGAGCCACTGAGCAGTTGTCCAGTCAGCACCATCGAGCGAACTCATCCAACGATTGTAGTATACTGAGTTAGGGTCAGTAATCCAGTAGTCCTGTTCAGTAAACATAGTGTATTCCATCTTGGTTCCCGGATTATAGTTTGTGCCGAAAGCATACTCAATCCTGAACAAGCCTGTAGGGGTTTTTGCTTCATACGGAGTAACCATTGTATCGGCACCCTCAGCACCAATATATCCCGAAAGCGGCTCAAACGCCGGAACAAACAACCCTTCCTCGTTTTTCTGATAGCAGTAAATCTTACATGTCAGCGTCTGTTCATCTATTTTCGCAAACAGCATCTGATTAACCTTTACATCCTCAAGATCCATCGAACTGTCAGAAAGCAGTTGCATAAACTCGTCACTTTGCTGTACAGGCGGTTGTGTAGGTGGTTCTGTAGGAGCCTCGGTTGGTGGTTTGGTCGCCTCTGTAGGTGCTTCTGTAGGAGCCTCAGTCTGTGTAATATTAGTGAGTGAATTATCAAGAAAAGTGTAGATACTGTCCCCAAATGTAAACACCACAACCAGTGACGCTATCACCACAAAAGTCAGCACAGAAACAAGCACCGCCGCTTTTGTCTGAGACGCAGAACGCTTTTGCTTGTAACTGTGAGAGCTACGATAACGTGATTTATATCTTCTTCTGTTTCCTGTTTTGTTATTTTTATATGCCATAGCACATCTTCCTTTTATAAGAAAACTTATTCTGAGAAAAGCTTACTTTACAATTTTGCACACAATCACAGTAGCATTATCAACTCCGCCATTATCTTTAGCGAGGTCAATAATTTCGTGTGCTATCACTTCGAGTGGTTTTTTAGCTTTAACAAGCTCATTTATATCCTTCTCGCCCATCATATCATATACACCATCAGTGCACAACACGTAAATGTCACCGACGTGATACGCTCCTCGTGCGATATATGGTTTCAAACCATTTCTGTCCGGTGTTCCCAGAAACTTAGTCAGCGGAGCCTTACCCGAAAAGTTAGGCACAACATGATCCTGAGAAATCTGTACAATACCATTTTTGGTAACCTTGTATATCCTGCTGTCTCCGGCGTTAGCAATATAAATTTCCTCTTCAAAAAACTGTATCATAGCACAGGTTGTACCCATCAATACAAGCGAACGCGCATCACTTTCATCAAGAATACGCTGATTCAACAACTCACACAAATCGTACAGGTACTCACTATAACCATCTTTGTTTTCACAGAAATCTTTTGTATTCTGTGCAGCAACAAGCGATGCTATCTCACCGCACGCTTCGCCACCCATACCGTCAAACACGGCGAGCATTTCATTGTCACAAGACTTCAACTTGCCGCTCAGTATGACATCATCATTGCTATCGGGATCAAGTCTGAAGCGTGACTCACAGTAAAAGTTATCCTCATTGTTTTTTCTGACTTTGCCGACTGTACACGCACATCCATACTCAATAGTATATGTTTTTTTCACACTCTCACCCTCCTTTTAGCGAAAATAAATATTACTCTATACCTGCCGCTGACATAAATCCTACAGGCACCTCTGCTTTTGCCTCTTCAAACTCATCCATGTAAATATTGAGTTCATACACATCCCCATTCACGCCATATGACGTATAAAAATGTGTCATGTATCCCGCTTCATTGATAGAATATGAAACAACAGCATCTGCTTTTTCCAGTTCTTCTCTGCTGTTGTATATGTTATCCCTGAACTGAGTAAAAGTTGAGGCACTCGAAAAACACGGACCAAGATACTCAACAAAAATATC
>JAZSHE010000212.1:0-4332 GCA_045533085.1 Ruminococcus sp. | reverse complement strand
AGTTATGTATGCCTTTATGGTTATCTGCAATAAGAAAGCAAAAAATATTGTAGGGCTTGAAAATTCCACCTTGCAACTCACTATTGCGTTTTTTACTGTAGCTGTGTTTGTAGGGATAAAACAAGGCTACGCTATGCAGATTGAACCTAATAGTATCCTACCTATACTCATACTCGGAGTGCTTAACACAGGTATTGGTTGCTATTTTTATTTTTCGTCTATTGGTAAGCTGAAAGTACAAACTGTGGCTATTTGCGGTTATTTAGAACCGCTATCGGCTGTATTGTTCTCAGTAATCTTCTTGAAAGAGGAAATGCTTATCGTGCAAATTATCGGTGCGGTTTTGATTATTGGCGGAGCAATGTGCGGTGAACTCATAAAAACAATTCATCATAGCAGTTAATCATCCTCTGTAATAATATTTTGCAATAATCACTGTCAATATATCGTTAATAATACACGTGAAATATTTACAATAAAAATACAGCATCGCAAGTTCTTACCTTACAATGTTGCACTTCTAGCTTTTGATTTATTTAGCTGTAATTCTTCTAACCTTCTTAGCATCTATGATAATTGAAACCATACCACGCTTTTCGAGAGAATTTCTTGTATCAAATCGAAGTGAACGTCCAATCTTTCCATCACTTTCATTCCAGTATTTGTAATGAAAATTTCCATTTTCATCGCAGTACTCAAGTAACTCCACATCAAATCCAGCTTGCCTAAACACTTCACAAAACTGTTTGTAGTCATACACTATTTTATGAGTAAATGCAGGGTGGTTAGGATCTCCGTTGCCACCAACTTTAACCATATTCTGATACCATTCATTACGAAAATTCTTATCTGGTACAGCAGCACGAATATATCCACCATCTTCTAGAAAATCAAAGCAATTCTTTGCTGCAATAACACCATCTTCTAGCGTCATATGCTCCCACACATGTTCTGCGAGAAATGCTGTTGGTTTTTCTTTACTGAACATACGCTCAAAATCTTCTCTGTTTAATAAATCAAGCTCCGTTTCTTGTGTGCTTATCCAACCATCATATTTTGTTTTTCCTGCACCTATTACTACCTTCATTTTATACCTCTGAAAATTGGAATTGTTAGCTAAGAGTTTGTGAGAATATCTGTTTGAGCACATCAGTTGGAATATCTTGATTCACAAAAATCTGCAACATTCCTTTTGGAGTAATCTTATAGTATGTTAGTTCTTCCTTGTGTGCTAGAACTGCTTTTGCTTCAATATTGATATGGTCTTTGAAAGCAATCAGTCTTACAAAAGAATTCCCTACATAATAACTTGGTAGCTTCGCCCACAAAGTTTCTTTTATCTCAGCTTTCACACTATCATAAATCAGACTTCTTAAACTACCAAACAAATCCTTAATCTCACACGGAAATTTCTCCAAATACTCTTTTACTTGCTCGTTCATATAATCGACCTCACAAAACTCCATTTTTCAGTATATATAACCCATTTTTTTGAAAAATTCTTTATAGCGTTGTTTTTGAACATCAATCATATCATCTGAATTCACAAACTCAATAAAGTCTTTTTCCGAAATCCACTTATAAGAAATCGTTTCACCTTTTTGTAAAGTGATAGCTGTTTTGTCAGAATCGGTAACACAAAGAAAACTATAATATATTGTGTCAGAAGAAGTGTACTGACCAATCAATTCAATAGAATCTGAAACTATACCTGTTTCTTCAAGGAGTTCTCTTTTAGCACACGCCCACATATCTTCACCTTTTAACGCAGAACCTCCTGCGGTTGCTTCAAAATAACCGCCATAGTTTGATTTACAGAAATCTCTCTGCATAAGAAGATAATCACCATCAACGTGTCTTACTAAAACATCGCACACAAGGTGGTACAATCCGTCTGGGATTTGCTCACCTCTGATTAAGTCCCGATTTGCAAGAGTTCCGTCAATAAAATATCCATCCCAAATTTCCAAAATACCACCTCACCAAATAGAAGTTCATAAATTCTTTTTCATATATCTTGGTTCAAATTCACGGTAGCCGTGTTTCGGATAAAAAGAATAGGATTCGAACCATTGCTCTTTTGGTTCACCGAGATGAACTAATGAAACAGTTATGCCTTTATTTCGCATATATTCTTCTGCTGTTTTGAGGAGTGCTGTTCCTATTCCACTGCGTTTTTGGGATGCTTTAACAAAAAGCCTGTGAAGAAAAGCTTCTGATAAATTTTCGGTTCTTGAATATCCGACACATCCTATAACTCTGTCATCCTCATCAACAGCAACCCAGAACATATCACCACACTCAAAGTAGTTAGTTGTTATGTCCAGTAAATCCTCATTAATTGTAGGTTTTCTTCCCAAAGCATCCTTGGCTTGCAAAACCATAAAAATGAGGTCATCTCTATATTTTTCTTCATATGGTTTTATTATCACTGACTACAACCTCCACAAATTAGGATTTGTAAAATAATCAAAATTCTAGTAGTTCAATAAACTCTACTCTGCTTTCATTTGCTACACCTGCATATAATTTGTCTAAAAATCGACCAATTGTACAATAATGTTCCATAACATACTTTGCAGTGAAAGGCATCTCTAAACTACTAATATCATTAATAGAAAACCATTTGAGTGTTCCTTCATTTGAATGCAAATCATCACTTACGTGTTCTTTAAGATTTGCAAAAAAATAATAGTTTTGTCTTATTTCTCCTTTTGTTCTTCGCAAAGTCACATATCTTAGCGAAAGATTATCAATATCAGTTTCGCAAAGGTTTAATTCTTCGTTTAATTCTCTCAATACACAAGCCGTTGCATTATTTATTTCAAAATCTTCAAAATGACCGCCAGCTGAGCCTGTCCATACATCATTGACAACTTTACCACCTTGTCTAAATAAAAGTAAAACCTTGTCACTTCTAAACAAATAGATTGTTGCCATATTTCTTAACTTACCCATCATAAACGCACCTCTGCAAATCAAAGCTTGTTAGTTTAATAATAACACAACACATCTTAAATCTCAACAACTGTGCATCAATTAAAATGAGCATAGATGCACAAGTCAACTATGCTCTAATCTTTGATTAATGCGGGTCAGTTTTTGATGTGCTTATCCGTAGCAGAAGTAGATGTTATACTCGCCATCCGATTGCTTTTCAGCGTAGCAGTTAAAGCTCATCTGACTGTAATTCGTTGCGTATCCATCTAGTGCTAGTATAGAATCTATGTCTGCATCTAACCCCGATACTGTTCTGCTCAGTTGTTCTTCATATGTGCGATTTGCTGTTGTGTTTAGACAACCTTGATATGCGAACAACCAACCGCTGTTGCTTGTATTGAGCGTTAAATCGTATACCATACCTTTGCATTGATTGTGGTTGATTATGTAGCTCACCATATTCTGAATATCTTGTTCGTTGTTACTGGAGTTTAGTTCTTCTTTAACTGGTTCTTGTTTTGCTTTTTCCGTTGGCTTTTGCGTTGGCTTAGTTGTTGGTTTAGGTGCTGATTTTTGTGTTGGCTTTTGAGCATGTGCAGGAGCTTGAGCTTCATCTACGTGTTCTATGATTTCGGCTTCAACTTGATGTTCTGTTTCGTTTGTATCAACAACTGTTTCAGCTTCATCAGATTCAGTAGATTTCTCTGTTTGTGCTACTGTTTCTCTGACAGTATCTTCGACCTTAGTTCCAACGATTGCTGTCGGTGTGATTTCATCAGGTGTAGCGTTTATCATTTCACCGCTACTGCACGCTGTGAGCACGAGTAGACTGAATATTAGTGTGCATAGAATTCTCTTCTTCATATTTCTTCTCCTCTGTAATTTTGTACTTCTATCATTATTTTCGTTGCTATTATGAAACCTTGTGCGAACATATCTCGTTCCAAGCAACAGTATAGTTCGTTGTACGCAGCTTTGAATTTTTCGAAGGTTTCTTTTTGCTTTTGTGTGAGCGTCAGATTCAGTTCTTCTTCATATTGACATACTAAATTTTGAAGTTCATCAACTTTCGAACCTCGTCTGACATCTCTGTCGCATGGACTCACACTTCCGTAATATAAATCATCGAGTATACTCATTTCATCACCCCACATAACAAGAGAGCGACCCTCTTCGAATTTAATCGATAGAAAATCGCTCTCGTTTTTATTATTCGATTGTTCTTTAGTTTACATCTGTTTTTGACTTTCCGTGCCATCGTAGCACCACCTTGCAGTACAAACATTTACCACAAAGATTTTCATAAGTCCAGAAAATAATAATTATCGAGTTCATTCGACAAACAACTGAGTTTTTGGTGTACTATAAAGATAATGTAGTAATAAACATCAA
>JAZSHE010000219.1:0-10453 GCA_045533085.1 Ruminococcus sp. | reverse complement strand
AAGACGCAAAATTTCGGCATATTTATTTTCGTTTAATTCCCAAAAAGAACTTTTCTGAAATACCTCTAATGTATTATATAGCTGTTATAGATTATGACGCAGGAGGCGTATATATAGATGGAAAATAACAACAAAAACAATATCGCAAACACTATGGAAATCAATGCGATTTTGGAAGAAGCAAGAAGAAATCGCAGCGGAGCTTCTGCTCCAAAAAGTGGTAGTGCACAGGCTCAGAAAAGACCTGTGACAAACTCTCAGCCTCAGAAAAGACAGGCTGCAAAACCACAGCAGACATCAGTCAGAAATCAACAGCCGGATCAGATTGATATCCAGAACGGCTACGTTGTTTATGATGAGCCAAAGAGGAAGGGTAACAAAAAAGGCAAGAAAACAGGTCTTGTTATCGCTATTGTAGCTGCTGTGCTCGTGCTTGTTCTTGGTGCTGGATTTTGTGTTTACACCTTTATGGGTGACTTTGAGTACGCAAGCAACGTTTATGTCAATGATATCGCAATCGGCGGTATGAGCGAAAGAGAAGCGGAGGCTTTGATTGCTGAGGAAGAACAGCGTCTTGCCCAGAGCATCAACATCAATGTTACTGCTGCTGATAAGACTTCGACAATCACTAAGGATGACATTTCGTGTGAGTTCAATACAGATGAGGTTCTTGCTCAGGCTAAACAGTACAGCGAGGATACACTCGTTCCAACTGGTGAGCAGAAGTACTACATCTCACTGAAAGTCAACGATGAAACTCTCGATGCTGTTACTAAGAAGGTTTGTGCTGACCTCAATCAGAAAGCTGTAAACGCTATGGTAACAAAGTTTGACAGCTCAAAAAGTGGTAATGATCGTTTCGTTATCGAGGATGCGATGACAGGTGTCGAGGTTGACGCTGACGCGTTCAAGGCACAGCTTGAATCTTTCCTTGAGAGCGGTAATGTAAGCGGTGATATCGAAGCCAAGTCTACTAACACAGATCCAAAGTACACTAAAGAATATCTGCTCAATAACATCAAAAAGCTCTCAACTTTCTCGACAATTTCTACAAACGGTTCAAACGGCAACCACAATATGAAGCTTGCGCTCAGCGCTTGTAATAACTCAATCATCAACCCTGACGAAATCTGGTCATTCAACAAATGTACAGGTGACTCGAACCAGTCATCAAGAGGCTACAAGTCTGCAGGTGTTATCGTAAACGGCCAGAGTTCAACAGGTATCGGTGGTGGTATCTGTCAGGCAAGCACAACTATTTACAATGCAGGTCTTTTGTGTGGTCTTCACGTTCAGGAGCGTCAGTGCCACTACTATAAGTCAACCTACGTTGACGCAGGACGCGATGCTACTATCGACTACGGCAATATTGATCTCAAGTTCAAGAACACATTTGACTATCAGCTCTTTATGGAGTGCTATATGGAGGGCACAAAGCTCACATGTGTAATGTATGGTCTTGAAAATCCAGACTTTGACGAAGTGAAAATCAGCTCATCTGTTACATCACATTTCTCAAATGGTTTCAGAGCAACAACATCAAGAGCTTTCTACAAAGATGGCAAGAGAGTTACAGGCGATCATCTCCCTGATGAGGATCTTCCATCATCAACATATTATACATCAGCTCCTGGTGGTTCATCTTCAAACAACAGACCAACTACACAGGACCCAACACAGGATGGCACAACAGCAGATCCTGAAACAGGAACAGATACACCGGTAACACCTCCTGAGGGCGGTGGCACTGAAGGCGGTGGCACTGAAGGCGGCGGCACTGAAGGTGGCGGCTCTGAGGGCGGCGGCTCTGAAGGCGGTGGCTCTGAAGGCGGCGGTTTTGTTGAACCTCCTGCAGATGTTCCTGTAGCTTAACACTTAAACTATAAAAAACAAATGTCCGAGTTTTACTCGGACATTTTTATTTGTGTTCTTAACTACTTTTTTACTTTTACTGACTGGACGCATTCATCATCCTGATTCATATATTGCAAGTTAATAGACAAAAATAAATCCCGCTACGATTAGCGGGATTTTTGTTTATCTGTTTATTATCAAAACTCTTCGTATTCAACTGAACCATCTGAGTATGTGATGATGTAGTATCCGTGGCCTGAGCCGTCACAGTCATATACAGGCTGTTTTGAAACAACTGTTCTGCCTGAATCAGAGCTGCCTGAGTCAGAACCACCTGAGTTGCTGCTCTGTGAGCTGTATGTAACGATTTTGTCAACAGGTTCTTTTATAACCTTTTCGCTGAGAACTTCTTTTGAAACTTCTTTTGAGTCAACGTACTTAACCTTGTAAGTAACTTCTTTTGAACCTTCAACACCCTCCTGAGTAACTTCGCTTGTGCCTGCAGCGAGAGCATCGCTCTGCTTTTCTACAGTTTTGAAGGCGATAGCCTCTGTGCGGGTTTCTTCTTTGTATTCAACGCGTTTTACAACGATTTCCATACCCTCTGTGACAGCGTCAGTGAGCTTTACATTGAGTTCGTCATCGCTGTCGAGAGTGATGTTCTGCTCTTTTAAAAGGTCTTCGACTGTCTTTGCAGCAGTACCTACTGTCTCGGTTTTTCCGTCAGCAGTAAGATTAACGCTTAACTTCTTTGTGATTGTGATTGTCATACCGTCTGTAAGGAGTGTGTCGCCCTTTGCGTCAGCGATTTCGTTGTCAGCGAGAGTGAAACCTGCCTGTTTGATAGCTTCGTCAACAGTACCACCAACAAGCTCAACTGTCTTGCTTTCATCACCTTTTACAACAGTAACCTTAGCGTATCTTTTGACAATAATTTCTGTCATACTTTCTGTTATCTTTTCGTCTTTTGCAGGAACAGTTTCGTCTTTTTCTGAAAGAGTGATTTTTGCGCTTTCAAGAGCTTCCTGAACTGTCATACCTGTTGTGGCTTCAATCTTTGTGTCCTTGCCCATATCTTTTACTGTGAGTGTGACAGCAGTTGAACAAGCTGTGAGTGTGAGCATCATAACGCATAAAAGCATTACAACAGCGGTTTTTAATGTGCTAGCAATTTTAGTCATAATCATACCTCGCTTTTATATCTGAGCTTCCTGTACCTTTACGGTAGCAGAGCCAATTTGTGTGAACTTGTAGTCGGTTTCTGTGATGATGTTGATGTCGATTTCATTGTTTATTTCAGTAACAAAATCAGCAGCATTGATATACACAAGATAACCGTAGTCGCTTGTATCGGAGCTTGTGTGATAAGCTTCGAAAAGGTGGTTAACTCCGTTTTTGTCTTTAACTTCAACGTAGATGTTGCAATCTATATCAGCTACATCTGTCAGCTCTCCACTAACTTCAATATAGCTCATATTAACCATCGAAATTTCTGCGTTGATATCAAGGATGTTATCCATTCTATCAGCAATTGTGTAGCTTGTCAATTGTGACGATGGAATAACAGGAGGCATAGTGAGCAGCCAGTCGAGATTTCTTTCGACAAGCTCTACCACAACTGTGTCAGGCTTGTGTACGAGCATCTCAATACCAAGATTGAGCGGAAAAGCTTTGGTGAAATATGCTTTTTCGTATGAGCTTGCAAAGAACGGCAAAATCGCGTTGCCGAACGAATCACGGTACATATAAAGACTGCCGCCTTTTTCTGTACTTGTTGTCATGATTATCGGGTCTTCGACCGAGTTAACCTCGTTTGTGTATTCAAAGTCAAACTGTGCGTTGTAGTCATAGTCTTTTTCAGGCTTCTGGGTTTTAGGATAAAGCATTTTAGAAAGGTCACCCATAAAGTCGAGAGTTTTTGTGTCTGGTGCAACAAACTTCGGGTGAGCTTTGCCTGTGTGGGTCATTATTTTATCAAAAGCCAGCTGTGCGCCTTTGTTATTCCAGTGCGAATCCTGTTTTAAATACAGAACTTCGTCGTTGTTTTCAAACACGCTGTAAAGCTCACAGTAGTTGATACCGTGCTCTTCCATAGCTTTGGTGAGGTTTTCGATATTGCTGTTGTCACTCACCTTTGTGCCGTAATAGTACGGCATGTACTGAGGGTACAGCGAGTTTTTATTCGGGGCTACAGTGAACACAAACTGTGCTGAGTTTGCCTGAACATAAGTCTGGGCGATTTTCAGGTTGTGAGCGATGCTGTCAATCTCGCGGTCTGACAAAAGATTTTTTCCCAGATAATTGTCGAGAGTTGATGAGTAGAAAAGATAGTCATCCTTACCGGTTACAACCGAGCTGAGGTTTGACACCTTGAAAATATCTGACTGAATCTGTGCGTCGACAGAGATAATCTGCGGGCGGAATGCAAAGTGCTTTTCAAAGTAAGTGCCCATCTGTTCAAAGTAGTCCTGATTGAATGTTTTATCCTCATTGAAAAATGATGGGAGCTTTGTTTCCTGTTCGTTGCCGACAGTTTCGTTGCTTGCAAAGAATACCATACCCAAAGAAGGGATGATACAAAGTATTAAGCATACTGCTACGAAAAGCAGCAATAATGATTTCTTTTTCATAGTTAGCCGCCTTTCTTAGAATCTGAAGTAAATGAATGGGTTGTACGCTGTGCCCGAAAGTCTTACGATGCACCACAGAAGCATCACAAATGACAGCACATAAAGCGCAGTTTGGATAACCTTCCATTTTGTTGAAAGGGTAGCGCCGTCAGCGTGTGAGTGTTCCTGAATGATTTTAGTGAGGTTTTTAATCGGTCCACATCCGATGACTGCTACGATAAGCATAGCCACAAACCACGGTGTGAGTTGTGACACACAAAGGCTGAGCGATTCCTGACCTGAGTCAAAGCCGGTGAACATTTTTGCTACGTAGTTAACGGCATAACCGATGGAGTCTGCTCTAAAAAGCACAAAGCCGAGTGTAACAACAAGCATGGTGTAAATGTGGTTGATGAATTTTGGAAGCTTTTTGAGTATTGGGATGAACTCCTCAAGCAATAGGAACATTCCGTGCCACAAACCCCAGATTACAAAGGTCCAGTTAGCACCGTGCCATAGACCAGTTGCAAAGAAAACAATGATCTTGTTAAGAGCTGTTCTGAATTTTCCTTTGCGATTACCACCCAGCGGGATGTAAAGATACTCTTTGAACCATGTTGAAAGCGAGATGTGCCATCTTCTCCAGAAATCCTGAATATTCTTAGCTGAATACGGATAGTTGAAGTTCTCTTTGAACTCAAAGCCGAACATATGACCAAGACCAATAGCCATATCCGAGTATCCGCAGAAGTCGTAGTAAATCTGGAAAATATATGCGATTGCGCCAACCCACGCTGTCAGTATCGACATATCAGATGTAGTTGTTGCAAAAATGTTGTCAGCAACCGCACCCATCGAGTTTGCGATGAAAACTTTCTTTGAAAGTCCGACGATAAAGCGGCGAAGTCCCAGAGCAACCTTGTCGAGATTCTGTCTGCGATTTTCAATCTGTTCGTTTACATCGTGGTATTTTACGATAGGACCAGCAATCAGCTGTGGAAAAAACGAAACGTAAAGCAGAATGTTGAAGAAGTTTTTCTGTACGTCGGTTTTATCAAGATAAACGTCAAGCACATAAGATAATGCCTGAAACGTGAAGAACGAAATACCGATAGGAAGTGCAATCTGTGGAACTGGAATCGACAGCCCTGTTATAGCGTTTACTGAGTCGAGCAAAAATCCGGTGTATTTAAAAACTCCCAGAACACCAAGGTTGATAATAACTGCGAGAATCATCGCGAACTTGTTTTTCTTTTCTGGGTTCTTGCACACCCACAACGCACACAGATAGTTGAACAGTGAGCTCAGTATCATCAGAAATACGTACACAGGCTCACCGTATGCGTAGAAAAACAGGCTGGCAATAATCAGCAACGCGTTTTGTATTTTAAGGTTTGGTATGACCGTGTACAGTAAAAATACAACGGGCAGAAATATACACAGAAATGTCAGTGAACTAAAAACCATATTGTCTGTCCTTTCGATGGTGATGTTATCCCTGTAAGCTATATAACAATATCAGGCTCAGCGTCAGAGTTAGCGAGTGAAAAATAAAGCCGGGGGATTTTCTGCTAAGTAACTTTTTGTCGAAAAATATGTAAATAAATTATACATTTTTAGTTTGTAGTGTTCAAGTGTTTGAGCGCAAAATATAATTACAAGTTTGTTGACAATTTTCAGTATCTCAACTCAGTTTGCAATTTAAGAATTAAAGTCGTGAAAATGCAGACACTAGAGAAAAAAGGAGTGTTTGTATGATAAAACGTATGGGTGACAGTACAATATGTTTTGAAAATATGCCGACTATACGAGGTTATGCAAGTGTTGTATCAAAAAAAGAGGGTGAGGGTCCGCTGAAAGACGATTTTGACAAAATAGTATACGATATGCGTCTGGGTCAGGATACATGGGAAAAAGCCGAAAGCCAGCTCCAGAAAGAAGCGTTGTCCATAGCTCTTGAAAAGGCTCATGTTGGAGCTCGCGATATAGACTATTTATTTGCGGGTGATTTGCTCAACCAGTGTATCAGTTCAAGCTACGGCTTAAGGGATTTTTCAATACCGTATCTTGGTCAGTACGGAGCGTGCTCTACGATGGTTCAGGGACTCATTATGGCGTCTGTGATGGTAGAAAGCAACGCGTCACATCTGTCTGCGTGTGTGTCGTCTTCGCATTTTTGTTCAGCAGAACGACAGTATCGTTTTCCACTTGATTACGGCGGACAGCGACCACAGTCATCCCAGTGGACAGTGACGGGTGCAGGGTGCTGTGTGATAAGCGATGACAGCTGTGACGATAAACCAAAGGTTAAAATCGCAACTGTTGGCAGGATAGTAGACCTTGGTGTTGCAGATCAGAACAATATGGGTGCCGCCATGGCTCCCGCCGCAACAGATACGTTGCTAAGGTTTTTTAGAGACACTTCTACTACGCCTTCTGATTACGATATGATTTACACCGGTGATCTAGGCAAAATCGGCTCAGAACTTTTGTATGAGCTGATGAAAAAAGAAGGATTTGATATTTGTAGAAATCACAAAGATTGCGGTGTGATGATTTTTGATAAAAAGGAAATGGATGTGCACAGCGGGGGCTCGGGATGCGGATGTTGCTCGAGTGTTTTGTGTGGGCATATACTAAAAAATGTATCATCAAAAAAACAGGAAAATATCCTTGTTATGGCAACGGGAGCATTGCTCAGTCCTACGTCGATACAGCAAAACGAAACTATTCCAAGTATAGCTCATCTTGTTAATATTGTTGTTTAGATAATAGGCTTAAGGATAAAAGAAAAAGGCTTGGTGAAAACCAAGCCTTTGTTGATATTTATTTACTCGCAGAGAGATTTAAGCTCGTCTATAGCTTCCTTGGCATCTTCAGGTTTAAACACTGCTGTGCCTGCAACACAGATGTCAACACCAGCTTTTGCGGCAGTTGCGATAGTATCTTTTGCGATACCGCCGTCAACCTGAACAAGTACATCGAGATTTCTTCTCTTTGCTTCTTCTTTGATAGCTTCAACCTTCGGCATCATATCAGCCATAAAACTCTGACCACCAAAACCAGGCTCAACTGTCATAACAAGCACCATGTAAAGTCGGTCAAGATACGGGAAAACAACGCTTGGGTCTGTCTTTGGTTTGATAGCAAGAGCAGGTTTTACACCGCGGCTTTCAATTTTGCTGAGAGTTTCCTCGATGTCAGAGTCAGACTCTGTGTGGAATGAAATGATGTCTGCGCCTGCGTCACAGAAGTCATCTATGTATTTCAATGGTTCGCTTATCATGAGATGCACGTCGAACGGCTTGTCAGTATATTTTCTGAGCATTTTGATGACGGGAGCACCAAAAGTAAGGTTTGGTACAAAGTGAGCGTCCATAACATCGAGGTGCATCATATCAGCGCCTGCTTTGTCCATACGCTCGATTTCGTATCCGAATTTTGAAAAATCACAGGATAAAAGTGATGGGGCAATCTGCATAACAATTCTCCTTTGCATTTATGGCTTTTTAACAAGCTGAACTACTATGGTTGCGATACTCCAGAAAAGTATGTACGAAAGCATTTCGACAATGCCGAGTATCGACACGGTAGCGTACAGCACCATTGTGGCGCACAGCAGTACACCGAGAATGAGTCCGAATATCTGAATGATAAGACCCAGAGTAATGTTTTGTTTGAACGATAACGCATTTGTGAGCGTGTGTAAAAGTGACACGAATCCTCCTCGTGTAGCGATATATGAGCGTGAGCTCTGCTCTTTTTTGGAGCATACATCGGTACATGTGTTCGAGTAGCCTGTGTTGAGCACCTTAACTGTGCGGGCATAAATCTCGTAGTCGGATGCGATTTTTTCTGCAGTGATGTTGCAGTCGGTAGAACTGACAACAAGACACATCGAAACCTTCTGGGCTCTGTGGAGCTCGTGCATGATTTTCTTGTCCGGTGTGTATTTGCTCACAACCATACATATCAGCTGACCGGAGCACGCGATATAGGTCACATCGTAGTGTTTGTTTTCGTACTTTGCTTCGTCAGCTGCATCGTCAACGTAAATGTGGAAACGGTCAAGCAACTTTCGGTTACCTATGAGAACTCGTTCGCCGTTTATCCAACCGACTAGACCGAGCTTGTCCTCGTATATGACGCTTTCAACCTTAGGCAGTACCTTTTCGTTCTTTTTCAGTATGTCTGAGAACGCTCTGTATAATGGTGATTTAGCCTCTTTCATAATCACAGCGGCACCAATCATAGCTTCCTCAACGCGATACTGAGCGAAGTTTTTGATGGTTTTGATTTTAACGCTGTTCTTTGGGTAAAGGTCCTTTGCGTTAACCATAACAGCGTTACAGTCAGAAAACTGTCTTACTGATGGATAACCGCTTATCATAGCGTTGTGCTTGAGTGAATTTTTGCACATCAGCAGTAGCGGAAGGTTTCCTGCTATCAAGGCTGCGGCTGGAATACTGATACAGCTCATAACTGCCAGAGCACTCAACGCACCGATGAAAGTTTTGAATACAATGCCGTAAGCAACTGCTACAAACAGCGAGCTTACAAGTGTGATAGGAGCAAGCTTGCTTGTTATTTCTTCACACGGGTCAGGGGCATAGGAGATTTTCAGGAACTCGCTGAACGATTCTGTTTTATGCTGATATGCAATTGACGGGCGTGTAGCTGTTGTACCACTGAGCATCTTGCGGGAAACTTCTTCATCGTTGAAAATCTTCGCACAATAGGTCGGAGATTTAGCGGTGATGAATTTAAAGTTTTTGTTTATTCTGTACACCATAATGGTTTTGCCGATGCTGTTGAGCATAAATCCGAACGAAATGATGGATGTGTACAGATACATGTGTGAGCCTACAAAAGCTCCTGACATAAACAGCGATACAAGCTGTTGCACAAAACACGCTATGTATGCACAGCACAGTGCGGTGTCGCTGTTTGAACGGAAATTTCTCAGCGGTTTTATACCGTTTTTCAGGCTGTCGTGACTTATCAGACCAACGAGCAATAGTATAAAAAGCTGGCTTACACAGTATATTATCGGTGTGAAGTTGATACCGCCGAACATATCAAGACCAAACTTTGTTTCCATAAATGTCAGAGTGAGGGCTGAGACAAACAAACATATCAGTAAAATGCTTTTTACTATCAGCTTTCTGAAGTTCGATGACAGTTCTTTTGCAACGAATTTTGAGTCCTGATTTGTCTGGTAGTCAACATTACTGATGTGACTTTCCTTTTTTGTGTCAGCCTTTGTGCCTGTCGCTTTTCTAGGAATGATAAGTCTGTATGTGATTTTTAAAAACTTTTTGACTTTTCTCAGCGTTTTTTTTGCTTTGATTGCAGGCTTTTGGATGTCAGGTGTTGGTGGTTTATCAACTGACATTTTTGTCTTTTTAGGACCAACCTTTTCTTTTGATGAGTGCGGCTGCTTTTTGGAAATAACCGAATCGTTTGATTTTAAGTACTCATCGTATTCGCTTTCAACTACATCGGTGAATTTGCCCGCTTTTAAGTGAATCAGATTTATCTTGCTATCATGCTGGTATGTAGGGATTTTTGCTACTATCTTTTCGCTTGCGACAAAAAACTTAGGCTTTCCGAAAATCTGCTCGTATGCGCTTGGAGCCTTCTGTTTCTGGTGCTCATCGTGGCGAGCGGTTGATTTTGCCCTTAGCTCGTATTTTTTGACACTTGCGGTAGGGTCGATGTCGATATCGATTTCGGTTACCTCTCGCAATTCGAACTTTCTTTTTGGTGAAATCGGGTCGAAATCTTCGATAATATCCTCTGCGATAACAGTTCCCGCTTCCGGTTCGTATGTGAGTTCGACAACCGGAGTCTGCTCGTCGTTTTCAGTCGGAGCGATTTCAGCCTCACCTGATACGAGCTTTTCTTTTGCTTCTTCGCGTCTTTTAGCGGCCTGTTCGGCTTCGAGCGGGGTCAGTCTTTTGTATTTAATCTGCTTGTCCTTAGTGGAG
>JAZSHE010000093.1:0-4631 GCA_045533085.1 Ruminococcus sp. | reverse complement strand
AGAACTGGATTGGCAGATCTTATGGTGCAGAGGTTAAGTTTGACACAACTTTAGGCGACGAACTTCTCATTTACACAACAAGAGCTGATACACTTTATGGCGCTACATATATGGTTATTTCTCCTGAGCATCCGCTTATCGAGAAATGGGCTGATAAGATTGACAACCTCGATGAGGTTAAGAAGTATCAGGCTGAAGCTGCAAAGAAATCTGACTTTGAGCGTACTGAGCTCGCTAAAGATAAGACAGGTGTAATGCTTTCTGGTGTCAAGGCTATTAACCCTGTTAATAATACAGAAATTCCTATTTTCATTTCTGACTATGTACTCATTTCTTATGGTACAGGCGCTATCATGGCTGTTCCGGCTCACGATACACGTGACTGGGAGTTTGCTAAGAAGTTCAACCTTCCTATCATCGAGGTTGTTAAAGGCGGCAACGTAGAAGAAGAGGCGTACACAGATTGCGCTACAGGCATTATGGTTAACTCTGGTATGCTCGATGGCTTATCAGTTGACGATGCTAAAGTTAAGATTATCGAGTGGTTAGAAGAACAGGGTAGAGGCACTAAGAAAACTAACTACAAATTAAGAGACTGGGTATTCTCACGTCAGAGATACTGGGGTGAGCCTATTCCGATCGTAAAATGTGAGGATTGCGGTTATGTTGCTATCCCAGAATCGGAGTTACCACTTAAATTACCTATGGTTGAGTCTTACGAGCCAACTGATAATGGTGAATCACCACTTGCTAATATGACAGAGTGGGTTGAAACAACTTGCCCTAAGTGTGGTAAAAAAGCATACAGAGAAACTGATACTATGCCACAGTGGGCTGGTTCTTCATGGTACTATTTAAGATATATGGACCCACACAACAAAGAAGCTCTTGCATCAAAGGAAGCTTTGGAGTACTGGAACTGTGTTGACTGGTATAATGGTGGTATGGAGCATACAACACTCCACTTGCTTTACAGCCGTTTCTGGCACAAGTTCTTATATGATATTGGTGTTGTTCCTACAAAGGAGCCATACTCAAAACGTACAAGCCACGGTATGATCTTAGGTGAGAACGGCGAGAAGATGAGTAAATCCCGTGGTAACGTAGTTAACCCTGATGATATCGTTAATGAGTATGGTGCTGATACACTCAGAATGTATGAGATGTTCATCGGTGACTTCGAGAAGGCTGCACCATGGAGCCCATCAAGCATCAAGGGTTGCCGTCGTTTTATCGAGCGTTACTATAATCTTCAGAACATCGTTGTTGACGGTGATGTAATCAGACCTGAGCTTGAGAAAGAGTTCCACAAAACTATCAAGAAGGTTACCGAGGATATTGAGAATATTAAGTTCAACACAGCTATCGCAGCTTTGATGGCTCTTATCAATGTTGTTTCAAACTTCGGTTCAATTAACAAGAAAGAGCTTGCTGTATTCTCAATCCTTATGAACCCATTTGCTCCTCACGTTACTGAGGAAGTCTGGGAAGCTTGTGCTTTGGGTGAGGGTATCCTTGCTGAAGCTCAGTGGCCTGAGTTTGATGAATCAAAATGTGTTGATGATACTGTAGAAATCGTTGTACAGGTTAACGGCAAGATTAAAGCTAAGCTTATGATTCCTGCTGATGCCGATCAACCTACTGCTCTTTCACTTGCAAAAGCGGATGAAAAAGTCAGCGAAGCAATCGGTTCTATGAATATTGTCAAGGAAATATATGTCAAAGGTAAGCTTGTCAACATCGTTGTTAAGCCTTAAATGTGCAAATTTCTCTGTTTTCTACTTTTATTTTAGAAGACTCTTGACACTTTTGACATATTATTGTATAATAGCGGAAGCATTATGCGAATTACCCATGCCTTATGGCGGACGGGAGGGAAATAAATGTCAGAAGTAAGACTCAAAGAAAACGAATCTCTTGAGAGTGCTTTAAGAAGATTCAAGAAGCAGTGCGCAAGAGCTGGCGTTATCGCTGAAGTTCGTAAAAGAGAAGCTTATGAAAAGCCTTCAGTAAAGCGTAAGAAGAAGTCTGAGGCTGCTCGTAAACGCAAATACAAATAATTATTAAAGAAACGGACAGGTTAATAATAACTTGTCCGTTTTTATTTGTGGTGATTTTATGAAATTGTTAGTAATTCTGGGACCTAACCTCAATATGGTTGGTATAAGAAAAAAAGAAGTTTACGGAACTTTATCTGCTGATGATATTAACAAGATGATAGTTGAATATGCACACAATAAGGGTGTAGAGTGTGAAATTTTCCAATCTAACCATGAAGGCGAGCTGATTGATAAAATACATTCTACTCTTGACACTTTTGATGGTGTTATTATAAATCCCGGCGCATATACACACTACAGCTATGCGTTAAGAGATGCTATCGAGTGTGTGGCAGAGGTTCCTTTTGTAGAAGTTCATATGTCTGATATTTCAGCGCGTGAAGATTTCAGAAAAATTTCTGTAACCAAAGAGGTGTGCATCAACCAGATTATGGGTTATGGTGAAAAATCATATCTTATGGCTATCGATTATCTGTATGAGGTGCTGAATGAAAAGTAGAATTGATAAGTTGCGCAACTTGCTGACTGATGAAAATTCAGCTTTTCTTATTACTTGTGACGTAAACCGATTTTATTTTACAGGTTTTCGAAGCTCTGCGGGTGCAGTGTTGATAACAAGAAATCGAACATTTCTGCTTGTTGATTTCAGATACTTTGAAGCAGCGCAGAAAACTGTTACAGCTGATATAGAAGTTGTCTGCTATAAAAAACTCACTGATTCAGTCAACACTATTGCATCAGATAATAACGTGCAATCTGTTATCATCGAAGAAAATGATGTAACCATAAGTAAACTTCATACACTTGAAAAAAACCTTGAAATTCAAGTTAACTGTGATTTTCAGCTTTCCGAAAAGATTTTATCGCTCAGAATGATAAAATCTCATACTGAGATAGAAAAGATAATTACTGCCCAGAAAATAGCTGAGAAAAGCTATTTACAGTTGCTCAACAGTATAAAGGTCGGAGTTACAGAGAAAGATCTTGCTGTGGAGCTTGAATATCTGATGAAGAAGAACGGCGCTGAAAAAGTCGCATTTGATCTGATAACTGTTAGTGGTAAAAATACATCATTACCACATGGAGTACCAAGCGACAAACAGCTCTGCGACGGTGATTTTATTACTTTTGATATCGGAGCTGTTTATGATGGTTATCACTCTGATATGACACGAACAGTTGCGCTTTCTTATGCGACTGATGAAATGCGTGAAATATATGATGTTGTTTTACAGGCACACTATAAAGCTTGTGAAAAGATTTCAGCTAAAAGCGCTTGTGCTGATGTTGATAAAGCGGCAAGAGATTATATAACCCTGAAGGGTTACGGTGAGTTTTTTGGTCATTCAACAGGCCATGGTGTTGGTCTTGATATTCACGAAAATCCTGTTGTTTATTTAACTAACGATATTACACTTGAATCCAATATGGTTATCACTAACGAACCGGGAATTTATCTTCCGGACAAGTTTGGTGTCAGGATAGAAGATATGTATCTTGTTACTGATAATGGATACAAAGATCTTGCTTTTATAGATAAAGAACTAATAATTATTTAAAAACTATTGATTTTTACAGAGTTTGACTGTATAATTGTATGTGTAAATTTATGAAATTTGCTATTCAAATATTTTTTTGGAGGGAAACACAATGATTTCTGCAGGTGATTTCAGAAACGGCGTAACATTCGAAATGGATGGACAGGTTGTTTCTATCATTGAATTTCAGCACGTAAAGCCTGGTAAGGGAGCTGCATTTGTTAGAACAAAGATCAGAAACGTTATCACAGGTTCTGTTGTTGAAAAAACTTTCAACCCTAACGACAAATATCCTACTGCTTTCATCGAGAGAAAGGATATGGAGTACAGCTACAACGATGGCGATCTCTACTACTTTATGGATACTGAGACTTGGGAGCAGGTTCCAATCAATGCTTCTATCCTCGGCGACAACTTCAAGTTTGTTAAAGAGAATATGACTTGTAAGGTTCTTTCTTACAAGGGTAACGTATTCGGTGTAGAGCCACCAAACTTTGTTGAACTTACTATTACTCAGACTGACCCTGGTTTTGCTGGCAACACTGCTACTAACGCAACAAAGCCTGCTACAGTTGAGACAGGTGCTGAGATTAAGGTTCCACTCTTCATCGAAGAGGGCGAAGTTGTTCAGATTGATACACGTACAGGCGAGTATCTTGGCAGAGCATAAGGAGTAATTACTATGACTTTATCTGAAAGAATTTCTTATATCAGAGGCTTGGCTGATGGCCTTGAGCTTGATAACGATAAAAAAGAAGTTAAAGTTTTAAACGCAATCATCGAGTTACTTGACGATATGACTCTTGCTGTTGAGTCTATGGAAGAGCTTTATGATGATATTGCTGAGCAGGTTGACGCAATTGACGAAGATCTCACTTCTTTAGAAGATGATTTCTATGATGATTGTGATTGCTGCGATTGTGATTGTGATTGCGACGACGATTGCGACTGTTGCGATTGTTACGATGATGAAGAGGAAGCTTATTACGAGGTTACTTGTGGTAAGTGCGAAGAGCAGATTTGCGTTAGCGAA
>JAZSHE010000101.1:0-28360 GCA_045533085.1 Ruminococcus sp. | reverse complement strand
GTTCTCGCCGATTCTTGCTAATACCTTAAACTGGTAATCTGTACCGCCTGTCAGCTTCTTGAGTACAACTGAAGTTGTAGTTGTGCTTACTACTGCTGACCATGTGTCATACTTCTCGCTGTACTGATATACCCAGTACTTATTAGCGCCTTCAACTGCATCCCAGCTGAACTTAACTGTTGTTGATGTAACCTCTGTTGTTACGTTCTCAACCTTTTCTGGATACACTGGAGCTATTGTTGGTTCTTCTGTAGGAGCATCTGTTGGTTCTTCAACTACATAGTTGTAATGGAATGTGATGGAATCTTTGCTTTTCAAAGTATCCATAAGACTTGTGTAATATGTGATATGATCTAATTCTTCCTCGCTACCTGCATAGTAGATATCTTTAATAGGACTAATGTACTCATTAAGGAAATAGTTTACTACTGCAAGGCTCTTTGGGAAATAGATGGATTCAAGGCTTTCGCAACCATAAAAACAATCATATTCTATTGTTGTAACACCCTCAGGTATTACAATGCTCTTTAAGCTTGTACAGTAAGAGAATAAATCCTGTGAAATAACCGGAGCATTCTTTGAAAGCTTGACTTCTTCAAGTGCTGAACAACCTTCGAAAGCACCATTACCCATAAATGTTACGCTGTCAGGGATTGTGAGTTTCTTTACGTAATCGTTACCTACAAAAGCACCTGCTGTGATATATGTAGTGCCATCTTTGATATTTACAACCTCGGCTGTCTGGTTTGCGCCCTTATATTCATATAAAGCAGTGCCAATATAAACCATACCATCAGGAACAGTATCATACCAAGGTGTTTCTCCAAAAGCATGTGCGTGGACTTCTTCAATAGTTGTAGGGATATTGAGTTTTGATAATTTATCACAACCATAGAAAACAGCAGCTTCGATAACCTTAAGCCCCTCTGGCAATACGATTTCTTCCAAGCTGTCACATTGATAAAATGCCCATATTCTGATTGTTTCGGCGTTCTTAGGAATGTTAATCTTTTTGAGGTTTGTACAATACTCAAATGTATAGCCGTGAACGTATGTCAGGCTATCACTTAATCTTACACTTTCCAATACAGGACAGGTTGAAAATGCCTCAGGACCCATATCTGTTACGCTGTCGGTCATCTCTACTGTTTTAAGAGATTTACAGTTCATAAATGCAGAATAACCGATGCTTTCCACACCATCAGGTAAGATGACACTCTCAATAGACGCACAACCACGGAATGCATCGCGACCGATTGTTTTCAGGTTTTCCGGCCATTCGATAGTCTGTATGTTTGTAGAAGCAGCAAAGGCACCACTTCCGATTGTTTCTACATTTTTGGAGAAAGTAAGATTTGTGAGACCATCACAGCCTGCGAAAGCATCATCACCAATGTACAATAACGACTCAGGCATTACAATCTCAACGATGTTATCATTCTGTGTTAAATAAACAGTCTGTCCGTTTACCCACTGTGTTTCTTCATAAAATGCATATCTTGCAATATTCTTTGTGCCTTCTTTGATTGTGAGCACAGTATTCTCAGGAACTACACCCTTATATTTATACAGCACATTACCAAGGTACACTACGCCGTCAGGCTGAGCATCGTACCACGCTGTGTTTTTGAATACATTACTCTCGTACTTTACCGCGTTGTCAGGTACCTTGATATCAACAAGGCTTGTGCATCCCTCGAAAGCTTCATACTCGATATAGTTAACACTATCAGGAATATCGATGCTCTCAAGGCTTGTACAACCTTTGAATGCACCAGAATAGATATGCTCCAATGTATCAGGAAGTGATACACTTTCAAGGCTTGTACATCCCTCAAAAGCATTGCCGTTGATCTCTACTACACCTGATGGAACAGCTACACTCTTAAGATTTGTGTTATCGGCAAATGCATTCCAGCCAATTCTATTAACCGGAACACCCTCGATTGCTTCAGGAATGATTGCATCAACTGCTGTGTCAACACAAGCATTGATTGATATGCCACCATAGTTTGCACTATAACGACATGTATAATCACCATATGTGAATTCTTTGCCTGCCATAATATCATCAGCAGACATACCTGTAACAGCACCTGCGTCTGCAGCGCCTGCAGTTACTACACCGCTTACAGCCAGTGTTGACATAAGCATAATTACGCACAACACAACTGCAATAGACTTTCTGAATAAAGTTTTCATTACAATTTGTCCCTCTCTCATTTTTTGTCTGCATCAATATTTGTTTTTACTATCAAAAAATAAATATCTACCGCTGATGTTAAATAATTTTAACACCACAACATAATACTTCAATTCCCGTTATTTTTCCATTACCAAAATATATAATCTTTAATTAACTAAACAAACATTTATGGTAAATTTTCCGACTGAGTAACAGACATTTGCTTAACCCAACAGGCTTGATTTTTCGGAGAGCATGTCAATAACAACAAAGCCCAGACCCGAAAGAGTCTGAGCTTTTGTGTAATATTAACTTAACCTATTATGTAATTGTATCACTAAAACAATTTATTGACAACTACAAAACTACCAGTTGAACAGGGTGGCTTCTACGTCTTAAGGCACAAAAAAGAACTGATGCATTTTACTGCAACAGTTCTTTTTGTTTATATAAACAGAGCTTGAATGGCACCTTTTTATTGGCTAGAATTCAGTGTTTCAAAAAGTACAACGCATTTGTCGTTTTGTACAAAAATACGTCGAAAATAGTTGCGTGAATAGTACAATAGTGGTATACTATTTGAATAAATCAACACGGAGGGGCACTATGGAAACGTATATAAAAGCACGAAAAGACAAAGGTTTAAGCAGAGAGCAAGCTGTTGACGCGATGGCTAAAGCCATAAGTACAGACCGTTTACAGCGACTGGAAAACGGCAAGGTAGCTTTACAACCGCAGGACGTACTGGTTATGTCAAAAGCTTACAATATGCCTGAACTGCGAAACCACTATTGCACAAACAAATGCCCTATCGGAAAAGAGTATACTCCTCAAATCGAAATGTGTACCAATATCTATGAGCTTTTAGTCAACATTACTTTGTTTATTGAAACTGCGTATAATGACAGATTCAAACTGTTGGAAAAGTTTGCTCAGGGTAAGACCCCGGCGTTTGATGACAATGAATTTTACGAAATTCAGGAGAACCTAGACAAATTGTCAGCCTGTATCGAAGCCCTGCAGATATGGTACGAAAAGTCCGAATAACTTTCAATACAACAATAAAGTGAATTTATACTCAAAAATCGTTTTTTTTGATTTTTTGCGAAAAAATACGATTTTTTTGCAGTATTTGCAAACTTTTAACACCCTGACAACATACTCGTTAAAATTGTGTGTTTGCAAACGATATGTTATAATTAGTAACAAAGGAGGGAACTTTGTTTTGACAGCTAAAGAAAGAATACTCGCTTTGAGGTTCCTTAAAAAACAAGATAAAAATCCTGATTTAACCAAAAGTCTGGGTATGACAATTAAATGGGAACTGAATAAAGACCAAAGCAACCAAACAGAACAGTCAAACAAACTATCAGACAACGGAGATACAGTAAAATGAGTCGTGATAACAACAAACTTACAAGACATGAACGCAAAGCTCTCAAAGCACTTGGTATAACTATTTCGAGTTATATTAACCACGGAGCGTTCGGAAATGTATACCAGATTGACTCTTATAAAGGCCGCAATGATTTGTGTATCAAGTTTTTCCACAACATAGAAGAATCAACGTGTGATTCGATACGAGAAGAGTTTCGTGTATCGCAGCAACTGTACAACAAAGCACCTGAAATCTTTTTTGAAGCTATCGCATTTGAAACCTTTGAAGTCTGCGTCTCACCATATAAAAAAAATAAATGTGCTTGTATAGTGATGGAACGACTTGAGCCTTATCCATTTGAGAAAAATAGCGCAAGAGATATTGCAAAGTTACTCTATGATATCTCACTTTGTATAGGATTTATGCACGAAGCAGGAAAATCACACTGCGATATAAAACCTGAAAACATCCTGATCAAAAAGAGTGGTGCTAATACAGGTCGCTACATTCTGTGCGATTTCGGCTCTACTTTATCTGATATGTCGGGTACGATAACAACACCTGAGCTCATTGGTTCACCTTACTATATGTCACCTGAAGCGTGCCGTAAAATACAATCTTTAAAGAGCGATTTGTACAGTCTCGGTATGGTATGCAGAGAACTCATAGTAGGTGAAAAGGAATACGGAAGCATTACATACTGTAAGTATGAAGAGTTAATCAATTATTTGCTCGAACAAAAAAGAAACTTGCGTCCGCTCAGAAGCAGTGACCCTGAAATCCAGAAGCTTGTGGATATCATCAACAAACTGACCTCTTACAATCGCGATGACCGCTACAACGAGGATTGCATTGAACTGTTAACTGATATCCGAAACCTTTATTGGATCCGTAGAAAGGGATGAAAAGTGTGAACAGAAAACTGACAAAAACTGAAATCATCGCGCTCAAAGAACGCGGTATCAGAATATTGAACGAAATCGACCATGGTGCTTTTGGAAACGTATATCGTATCAAGCCATATAAAGGCCGCTCCGATTTATGTATCAAATACTTCTATAACATTGATAAAAGCAGCCTTGAAGCTATACATAATGAATACGTTGTTTCTCAAAGACTCTACCAGAAAAAGCCTGAGTTGTTTGTTGAAACCATTGGTATTGAGTCGTTTGAAATATCGGAGTCCGCTTACACACAAAAAACTACATTGTGCGCTTGCATAATAACTGAGTGTCTTGAACCATTCAGACTGGACGAGTGCAACAGAAGAAACATCGCAAAGCTTCTTTATGATATTTCACTTTGTCTTGGATTTATGCACGAAGAAAGAATCGTGCACCGAGACATCAAGCCATCTAACATTCTGATTAAAAGATACAACAAGCACGCTGGTCGCTTTGTTTTGTGCGATTTTGGTTCTTCGTTAATGAACTACGCAGGAACAATAAACACTAAAACGCTCACAGGCTCGCTGTACTATATGGCTCCTGAAGCATGTATGGGTGACCAGGCTATGAGAAGTGATTTTTACAGTCTGGGAATGGTCTGTAGAGAACTTATCATGGGCGGTCAGGAATATGGTGGCATTGACTTTAGTAACCCTGAAAAATTGATACAACATGTGCTCGAACAAAAAAAGTGTATGAAGCCACTCAAAGACACTGACCCTGATAGCCAAAAACTTATTAATATCATTAACAAACTGACAGAATACGACCGCAGAAATCGCTACGATGAGGACTGTATACAGTTATTGGCAGATATAGTGAGCTTTATTAACACCCTTAACAAGGAAGTGATATAATGATCAAAACACTTGAAAGAACAGGTCGATATCACACAAAAAACGATGCACCAAGTCAGGATGCGTTTGCTATTAAACACAACGACAAATACACCGTTTTTTGCGTCAGCGATGGTGCTTCTTCTGCTGAGCTTTCCAGAATCGCTTCTACTCTTATCACAAAGGATGTAGCGACGACGCTTGTAAAGCAGGATCTGGACGTTTACTTTGAGACAAAAGACTACACAAAGTTTTCAAAAACCATCGTCGATATCGCCCACACAACCTGCGCTGAACTGTGCAGAAAATGCCACTGTTCACCAGAGGAACTTTCAGCAACTCTGATAGTTGCTCTCATTAAACGCTCTTCAAAATCAAAGCACACAAAGGCTCTGATCTTTATGGTAGGCGACGGCTTTGTAGCTGCCACCAACAACAGAAAGGTTCACCTCGTTTGGGGTGGAGAAAACATTAACGGAAACTCGTGTCTCACCTATTTTATAACAGATCCGGAAGCTCTTAATTACGCTAACACTTTTGAAGTATACGGCTTTGATTTTTTGCTCTTATCTACAGATGGTCTTACTCATGCTGTTGATATCCATGACAACGACTGTTTTACTCCATTCATCAAAAAACTCAAAAAGCTGAAGTACAATCATTCCACCTACTCGGATGCTGTATTCAGCAAAGTGATTACTAATCATGAGTCGCTTATAGATGATTGTACAGCAGTAATATACAGCACAAACAGTTAGAATAAACTAACGCTTTGTTATACACTAAACTATAAACTTTTCGGAGGTAATACTAATGCAAGTTTTATACGCTATTATCACTATTCTCGTAATTGTTGGCATTTTCATCGTTATGTTTTTCGCTTTTAAAAAAGAGGGTAAAGGTTTCGACATCATTTCTCACCCTACTTCAAAACCTGATTCTAACGAATGCGCTATCTACTTTAACGAAGCTTTGAATCACACTATAACCGGTACTGAACTCAAAGTTAACGTCAAAAACATCATCACCTCAGAGCAGGCTGATTCTACAATTTACAATACCGCTCATTTAAGAAGCGAGCAGGGTGCTACCCTTGGAAACGGCCCAAAATTTGAATACAGAATGAATTCTCGTTATATCAGCACCCTTGGCGCTTTCAAAATCTTCAAGAAAGACGGCAAATACTACCTTGCTTGTCGCAAAAGCAGCAGCAATAAGTTCCAGATAGACGGTCGCGAATTATCTGTTGTTGAGTTTGAGGAGTACATAACCTTCCGTTTCGGAGACCTTGTATTCACTTTCTCTGTTCCGGGTTACAAAACTAACGCGGGCAACATTCAGGAAAGCTACACTGACCCAAGCGATTACTACTCTATAGCTGACGCTGAGACTCAGCCAAAAACTGAACCTGATGACGACGATTTCGTAACTGTTACAATAAAAAGATAACACTCATTAACCCTAACATCACTACGAGGTGTGATCAGAAATGGATATACTCAAAAAACCACGCGTGCTTCTCTTTGAGGCACTGACTCTTATAATATCGTTACTGTTTCTGCTACTGGCTGTGCTCAAGAATCCACACAGTGGCAACACCTATTCCACTGCAGTCCTACCCATTATCATCGGTGGCTGTGCGCTGATTGCTTTTGCAGGAAAGAGCGAGGATAACAACTCGCTCATCATCGCTTTTTCATTTGTATTCTTATCACTGGCAGGAACAGCGTTTCAGTCCGTTATAGCTTACCTCAATGCCACTAAAATGCTGATAATCAATATCATATCAGTTTTGCTGGCTTTAGGTGCTATCGTTTTTTACAAATATGTGCTGAAAAGCCGTGTGCTGATTTCTGAAAAAGGATATAAATTCGCTGTATTTGCGGTTGGCGGACTTTCAGCTGCGCTTTATCTGTACCTTCTTATCTTTGGTACCAGAGTAAACGGAGCTAAGCTGTGGTTCACACTCGGCCCTATCAGTCTGCAGATTTCAGAGATAACCAAGCTTCTGTTCCTTTTTAACATTGTGTTGATTTACAACTGTGAACAGGACTATAAAACCAGATTTATATATGGCTTATCATGCGTGGGTATGCATGTTCTGTTTCTGGCTATACTTGGCGAGTACTCAACATCTCTGATTATGATTGCCACCTACATAGTTACAGCTTTCGTTTTTACTAAAACCCGTTATGCTATTCTGCTGATTATTGCGTCAGTGTTACTCATCGGACTTGCTGTAGGAACACTTTTCCTTTTGTATCCGCTGGTACAAAACGCTGATGGTGCACTTGCTGAAAAAATAGTATATGTATATGACAGATTGACACGTGCTAATCCTGATCAGCAGCTAAGAGCGCTGCAATCTATTATTAACGGCAAGCTATTCGGATGTAATGAAAACTACACAATCTACCTGTATTCCGAGGAAGCTGACTTTGCTCTTGCTAATTTTGCTCAGCACTTCGGTATACTGATGACTATTATATGCATCTTCTTTTCAGCTGCATCTAACTACTTTGTGTACAAAGCAAGTCTGAACGAAAAAGTCAGAAACAGCAACGAGTTCAAACTAGCCTTAATCTTATCTGTAGCAATTTCAATACAGATGCTGATTAACATCGGTTCCAACATCTCACTGCTACCATGTTCAGGTATAGGATACCCGTTCATCTCCGCCGGCGGAACACAATCAATGATTATGTTCATCATGGCATTGTTCATGGTTGACGGTACCAGAGCTACGACGAGAGTGGAACATAACTTCAGCTTTAAAAAACTAAAGCCTACCAAGGAGGAATACTATGCTATACACGAAGAAAATTAAGATTGTATCCTTCGTAATAGCTCTTTTGTTTCTTATTGCTATCGTATTTACAGCAAGCAGATCTGGGCTGATTATCATCAACGAAAGCGACTATAACAGCGTAACCGATGTAAAAACTACTATCGCTATTGATAAGAAGAGTTACGAAACTGTTATGGGTGATATTCTGGACAGAAACTACACAAGCGTTATGGAAAACACTGTTGTTATGAGCGATGGTCCGGGCGAGTACCATAAGAGTTATTCGCATCTGCTCGGCCGAATCGATATGAATTACAACGGTTTGCTCAACAAAAACTACGAAGAGCTTACAAACAAAAACGCTGATGACATCGTAAAAGACAAAGGTTACTCCATATCTCTTACCTTAAATGACACTCTCCAGAAATTCTGTTATGAAAACACTGAAGGCAAGCGTTGTTCGGTTGTGGTTATGGACAGAAACAGCGGAGAACTCCTTGCTCTTACTTCAACATACAAGCAGGACTTTGACATGGGAACTCCGGTCCTAGACGAAGAAAAGTTGGAACAATACAACAAATCATCCGAACCGGTATGGTTACCTGAATATCTCAACGCTTATCCTCCTGGTTCTACCCTAAAGATATTCAGCTCTTGTGTAGCTTGTGAAAATGAAATGGAAGGCTACACCATAGACGATGTCGGATACTTTGAATGCAGCAACGGCACGAGACTGTACAACAATGGTCAGGTAGCTTTCGGAAACGGCCTTGACCTTCCTACCGCTTTCACAGTTTCATCCAATTCATATTTTGCAAGTTTGTTCAAAGAACTGGGCGTGTCAAAACTGAGAGATGCTTCTGTAAAATTCATGATGAATGACCAGATAAAAACAGACTTTGGTTTGATAGATGGCACGTTTGCCTTTGGCAACTACACCGATATGGACATAGCTTCTTTGGGCTTTGGTCAGGGACAATCTCTGATGTCATCTGTTTCGATTGCTATGATGACTCAGGGAGCTCTGGAAGGCCAGATTTACAGACCTCATGTAATTAAAAACATCTGCTACAAAGACAAAGATGGCATTATCGTAGAAAAAAAGGCTACAAAAGAAGACGTTATTGCATCAAAAGTAGTAAGCAAACAAACATCTGAAACTGTCAGAACACTTATGAACAATAACGCACGCAGCTCTGAATATGACCTTCCTGATTTCGTTCTTGGCGCAAAAACCGGCACTGCGGATTTGCCGGATGGAGGTAACAGAGCTGTCATCGTCGGATTCGACGAACGATATATTGTCGTTATTTCTCAGATTGAGGATAATCTATACGGCATCTCCAACAGAAGTCTGTTGGTTGATATATTTGATAAAATCAACACTATAATGTAAGGCTGTGGATATCAGGCACACTCGAGCCTGATATCCATACAGATAGAACAATAAATCGACGCTATAATTGGGGGTAGAGTATCGTTATGGGTACCATTATTTTAGACTCATCTTTATTTAAAAAGGTGCTTAGTCAGGATGCGGTGAATTTTATATGCAGTGACACTTTGTGTATTCCTTCCACATTTTTCTCTGATTTAGAGGGATACACTATGTTTCTCGACAGTAAAACTAAAGAAATCATGAACCAGAATGTTAAGACTGTTCTCTACACAGCTGCCAGAAATGGCAACTTATCGGACGCCCAGTCTGCAAACAACACAGGTGATACATATCAGCTTGCTTTAAAATACAGCAAACTGGCAAGCAGCAACTGTGTAGTAACAGCTGATGTTACCTTGATTGAGAGAATAAAGCTCAACAAGCTTAATATCAACATTTATGACCTTAACAAAGAGAAAATGATATCACATCATCAGTTTTTCATCAGACCATCAAGAAACACTGACAACACCCCATACGATTACCGTAATACCAACGCAATAAAAGAGGGTGTACAACTCAAAGATGATTCTGGCAACACCTATACCCTTTCCGAAAACATACACTCAGGTGGCGAAGGCAAACTCTTTAAAGTAGAATCAAAGCCTGATAAGGTTGCGAAAATCTATCTCAGTTATCCATCCTCAGCAAGAATAACTCACCTCAAGAAACTCGTCGATTTCTCAAAGAAGGTTAAAATCGACTGGTGTATCTTCCCTGAAACAGTCCTCTACTTCAACGGTGAGGCCGTCGGCTTTCTGATGCAAAACCGACCGTTCAAAGCTATGAGTAAAATGACTTTGTATCAGGGTAATGATCACATCAATCCAGATGAGCGTAAAAAACCAAAGTCATACAACTATATGCTCTCGTCCACTTTTTTAGCTCAGCTGAAATTTCTGTCGGCTTATGGACTCAGCGTTTGTGACTACGGAAAAAGTAATTTTTCACAATTCACAGCGAAAACACCTATAATCTTTGTTGATACCGACTCGTTTTTGTACAAAGATTATTCGGAACTTGCGCTGGATGATACCGCGTTTTCAAAAAAGTATACAACAGCCAAAGAAGACATCTACCAATTGTGTGACGAAGGTGCTTATAAACATGTCTTTAAAATCTTCACACTCGGTTTAGATCCTAACTGTTGGGAGTATGGTTATGTTTTCGACATAGCGGACCATCCTCATCTATACCGCAGAGCTTATCTGAGTTCCAGACTGTACAACCATTTTTACTCGGTATTCAGCAAACAAGGATACAAATCGTTGAGTTCTCTGCTGAAGATAACCGCTGACGAATTCAAGGATTTAGCACAAAACTCTAAAAACGACATAAGTATCGGAGAAATGGTAGACCGCGTACTTCATGGAACGACTCAAAACAGCGCTCCCGCAGATGTTCCTAAAACTACTAATACAACCGTACATACCCCAAAGAACAACAACACAGTCGTCCGCGTCCATGACACAATTATCGATGACAAGAAAAAGGCAGTTTTCGATGATGGTATGTTTATTGATGTCAATCTGAAAAAAGAATCCCAAAAGAAACCAAAAAGCAACAAAGCTTACTGGTGGATTGGAATTGCTGCAGCAGCAAGTGCAGTCACTCTGTTTTTGGGTATGTTTACAGACGTTTTTTCTTCGCTTTAAGATTTGTTAACACATTCACTTTACTAACTATATAACTACGGAGGATAAGATTATGGCAAGCGCATCAAATAAAATTCTGGAAATCGTCTGCGTATTAGACGTGACATGCTCTATGTTAAGAACAAAGTACGACAAGACTCCGCTGGATGTTCTCAACGACCAGCTGCGTATATTCATCGACTCTCTCAAGAGTGTCCCAAGTATCACAGAACGTGCCGAACTTTCGATTATCACGTATACCGAAGGTGACCCTGTTGAGGAAGTCAGCTACAGAGCTATCGACGACACCTTATACGTCCCTAAACTTGAAGCTCGCGATGGCCGCACCCACACCGCTCATGCAGTTGATTACGCAATAAATATGATTGATCAAAGACTTGCGGTAGCCGGAAAATTCAAACATGCTGATCCTTCCATCCTGCTTCTCATCACTGACGGAAACCCTGATAAGAATGAAGATCCGGCATACAGAGACAGAATCATTCGCAAACTCAACGAACGTACTGCGTCAACCGATACTAAAAAGCAGATCCTTCCGTTTATCGTTGGTGTCGGAAAAATCGATGAGTCAACAAAACAAATCCTCGCAGGATACTCCAAAGGTTTTGTTAAAGGATATTTAAGCATAGAAAACGACCAGAATACCGAAGAGAGATTCAGAGGTCTTTTCCAGTATATTTCAGGCTCTATCAGAATCGCTATAAACAACAATAACCCTTATGCAGAAGTTCCGCTGAATAATGCAGAAGGCGGTACTGTCATCCAAAAACTTAATGAATACCTGGACTATTATCCTATTATCATAGAAAATGTATAGTAAAAGCACCTGAACCATCTGATGTATCGTAAGGAGGATAAGATTATGGCAAGCGCATCAAATAAAATTCTGGAAATCGTCTGCGTATTAGACGTGACAACGTCTATGTTAAGAACAGAGTACGACAAAGCTCCGCTGGATATTCTCAACGACCAGCTGCGTATATTCATCGACTCTCTCAAGGGTGTCCCAAGTATCGTTGAACGTGCCGAGCTTTCGATTATCACATATACCGAAAATATTGATGAGCTTGTGAAATATAAGTCTCTGGACGATATACCAACAACACTACAGTTGAAAGCGCGAAAGGGTTATACTCACACTGCTCACGCGGTCAACCACGCCATTGATATGATTGATCAAAGACTTGCGGTAGCTGGAAAATTCAAACAAGTTACTCCTTCTATCCTGCTTCTCATCACTGACGGCAATCCTGATCAGAACGAAGACCCGGTATACAGAGACAGAATCATTCGCAAACTCAACGAACGCGCCACTTCAACCGATACTAAAAAGAAAATCTATCCGTTTGTTATTGGTGTCGGCGACAAATTCTCGGATCAAACCAGAGAAATCCTTTGTAGCTATTCCAAAGATTTTCTTGATTCTTACATAGAAATCAAACACGATCAGAATACAGAAAAGAATTTCAGAAACTTGTTCCAGCTCTTATCAAATTCCTTAAGAATTACCATATCAGGCGAAAATACTTTCGAAGAAGTTCCACTGACTCGAGAAATAACCGCCATCAAAGGTTGTCTCCAGGAGTTCTTGCGTGGATATCCTAAAAGTCTGGAAGAAGTTTAATAAACTTACTGATATAACATATATATGTATTAAACTGAACCATTATACACATCACAAGGAGGTTAAACATTATGGGCAGCGCTTCAAACAAGATTATGGAAATAATCTGTGTACTTGATGTTACAAAATCTATGCTCAGAACAAAATTCGGCAAAATGCCACTTGATATTCTCAATAACCAACTGCGTATATTCATAGATTCTCTTAAAGATGTCCCAAGCATCGTAGAACGCGCCGAAATTTCAATCATTACATATACCGACACAGTTCAGGAATTAGTGAAATATCAAACTCTGGATAATATACCATCAGCTCCGCATCTTCATTCGCGAGAAGGTCTTACTCTGACTGCAAAGGCGGTAGACCATGCTATAAATATGCTGGATGAACGACTCAAAACCGCAGGCAGATTCAAGCAGGTAACCCCATCAGTGCTGGTACTCATCACGGACGGTGATCCTGACCAGAACGAAGACGCATTTTATCGCAACGAAATCATACGCAAGCTTAATGAGCGCACCACATCAACAGATTCTAAAAAGAAAATCCTACCATTTATAATTGGTGTCGGAACTCTTTCGGAAAATACACAGCAGATTCTCTCCGGATACTCAAAAGGTTTTATCAATGGTTTTTTCCACATCAAAGAAGATATTAACACAGAGCAAAGATTCAAACAATTGTTCCAGTGTATTTCTGGTTCTATCCGACCAGAATTGGTGGGTAATCACTCCAGAAAGTATATTCCAGCCGGCGGTGAGTTTGATGAGTTTGTAGAGGTTCCTCTTTCACACGGAATTCTGGACAAACTCAACAGCTTGTTGGATGAATATCCGGATATTATCAAACGATTCTAAGGTAGGTATATATATGAACAAAACAACTTGGAAAACGTGTCAGTGTCTGATAACAGGTTCGAAACACGAATACAGCAACGAACCAAATCAGGACAATGTTGCTATGTTATCGACCAATGACTATGTAATAGCTGTTCTGTGCGATGGCGTTTCAAACTGTCCGAATTCGCACGAAGCAAGCGAAATAGCTGTCAACACAGCTATGGAAACGCTGGAAAAACTAGCAAAAGAACATAAATTAATAAAGAGGTTACTCGATCCCGCAACGACAACTGAAATTCAAGGTGAATTGAAAAAAACTATTATTAATACAATTAATAAAAATCTGGAAAACCAGACCGAGGGAGACGCAACTCTTGTATTCGCTGTTGTTCTCAAATCATTTGGTTATGCATGGGTTGGAACCTTGGGTGACAGCGCTGTATGCGTCGTAGAGAAAGATAAGTCTTATGTACTGACGCAAACAAATGTATATTCAAACGGTGCAACCGAAACAATCCGTAATGAAAACAGCGCAAATCTGCTCAACACTTACCTACTTGAGCTAAACAAGATTTCTGCTATATTCTTAACAAGCGACGGTTTACAGGGTGCAGCTTATCTGGAAGATAAAAACAACAAGTGTTACCTCATGAAATCGGCAGAAAAAATGGTCAATACGGTCTTTGCCGATAATTGTGAGAAAAAGCTGAAAACTTTGTTGTGCCGTATGCGCGACAACTCAAAAATAAGCGATGATGATATTTCACTTGCTATTATAGCCAGTGAACCAATAACTCTGCCGGAAGAACCCACTTGGTTGTGTTCGTGTAAAAACCGAAACCACTTTATGGATAACCGATGCAGTAATTGTGGCAAAGCTGTTTTTGATCTGTATGATTCAGCCCCAATCGAACAATTTGACGATTCGCTCAAAAAGCTCTTCACATACTATAACTCAAATCCTGAGATAGAGTACGCGATGGTAGGCTTACGCTACCCTGATTCAGAAATTTCTAAAAACAATACAGAGGTGATTAATACGGAAGATCTGAAATATATTATAAAAGAAATGCAAAATGACATTAAAAACATAAAAGATGACATAGAAAACCTTAAAAATAACACTAAGGCTAAATCAACCCGTAACCTGGGCTTGACACTCAGCCTGATTTTTATGATTTTTCTGACAGCAGTTATGTTATTTATATGTCTGACTAACAATATTTTAATCAGTGAACAATCAGCTAAAATCGACGCTCTATCCGAACAAATGAGTGTTGTGGCATCGTGTGTTTCAACCCAGACACCAACAGAAACTGAACCTACACAGGTAGAGTCCTCTGAGCTGTACGAAGAGGAAACTGAACCATCAGAAACCGAGCAGGATGATAATTCAAACGATACACAGCTTTACATGGAGGATTACTCCTCCACCGAAGCTACTGAAAACGAAAACCAGCCATCTGATAACTGGTATTTGTAACCTTTTCTAAATCATACTACTTAAACTCCGGAGTACAAACGATGTGCTCCGGAGTTTTACGTCAAAAAGTTACCCCCTCTGTTATAGCAGAGGGGGTAACGATTTATAAACACATAGTTTTTTGTTTCTATCCAGATAGCTGAACATAAGATTATACTGATAATTTAACGATAAAGAAACCTAATAAATTAAGATATATTTATCGTTGGATACGACCTGAGCCGTCGCCACCTGCCAGTTTTTCAACCTCAGCTACTGTTACCATATTGTAGTCGCCTTCGATTGAGTGTTTAAGGGCAGAAGCTGCAACAGCAAACTCAACAGAAGCCTGAGTATCTTTACCGCTTAAGAGGGAATAGATAAGACCGCCACCAAAAGAATCGCCACCGCCTACTCGGTCGATGATATGAAGATTGTATTTCTTGGAGAAGCAGTACTCGTCATTTTTTACGTTGTAGAGCATAGCGCTCCAGCCGTTATCAAAGGCGGAATGGCTCTCTCTGAGGGTAATAGCTACCATTTCAAAGTCGAATTTATCAGCAAGCTGTTTTGCAACAGACTTGTATCCCTCGTGGTTAAGTGAGCCTGCGTAGATATCAGTAGCTTCTGCTTCAATACCGAAAACATCTTTTGCATCCTCTTCGTTAGATATACAAACATTAACGTATTTGCACAGCTCTGTCATTGCTGCTCTTGCTTCATCTCTTGTCCAGAGCTTACCGCGGTAGTTAAGGTCGCATGAGATTTTAATACCTTTTGCTTTTGCAGCTTTGCAAGCTTCAATACAAATTTCAGTTACATTCTCGCCTAAAGCAGGGGTGATACCTGTGAAGTGGAACCAATCTGCACCCTCAAAAATCTTATCCCAATCAAAATCTTCTTTTGAAGCTTTCTGTATAGCGGAGTTTGCTCTGTCGTAGATACAAACTGAGCCTCGCTGAGAAGCACCTTTCTCATTAAAGTAAATGCCTACTCTGTCACCACCTCTTGTGATAAGAGAAGTATCAACACCATAACGGCGTAAGCTGTTGACTGCTGACTGACCGATTGCGTGTGCAGGAAGTTTTGAAACAAAGGCTGCATCCATACCGTAATTTGCAAGAGAAACTGCAACATTTGCTTCACCACCGCCAAAAGTAAACTCTACGTGGTCGCACTGAACAAAACGCTCATAGTTATATGGTTGAAGGCGAAGCATAAGCTCGCCAAATGTAATAATTCTTGGCATAATAAACGTCCTTTCAAATATATTTATCAGCTTTTTGCGGCGGCACGAGCCTCCATACAAAGCTGAGTGATTTTATCAAAGTTGCCATCAGTAATGTCAGCCTTTGGACATACCCATGAGCCACCTACTGCGTGAATAAATGGAGAATCTATATACTCTTTGATATTGGATGTATTGATACCGCCTGTTGGCAGGAATTTAATACCAACAAAAGGAGCAGAAAGATTCTTCATAGCGTTCAAGCCGCCATAAACATTGGCTGGGAAAAACTTGATAACTTTAAGTCCCATATTAACTGCTGCGGTAATCTCAGTAGGAGTTACGCAACCAGGAGTTACCGGAATATTATTTTCAATACACCAAGCAACAACATCTTTGTCAAAACCAGGGGAAACAATGAACTTTGCGCCCATTTCTACGGCTAGTTTACATTGCTCAAGGTTGAGAATTGTGCCTGCACCTACAAGTACATCAGGACAGTTTTCGGATACTGCTTTGATAGCATCAGGAGCGGCTGAGGTGCGGAATGTAATTTCCATAACGTCTACTCCGCCTTTAAGCATTGCGTTTGCTGTAGGTACTGCGTCCTTAGCGTCGTCAATAACTACAACAGGTACGACTATAGAATTTGAAAATCTCTCAAGAATTGTCATACTTTACCTCCTTATACACCTGAATATGCTGAGAAACCTGCATCAACAGGAAGCACTACACCTGTGATTGCACTAGCACTCTTGTCGTCACACAGGAAGAGTGTTGCACCCAAAAGCTCATCTGCATCAACAAAACGATGTGTTGGTGTGCTACCCAAAATTTTACCTGAACGAGCTGTTGGTGTACCGTCGTCATTAAAGAGCAGAGCTTTGTTCTGGGCTGACACAAGGAAACCTGGAGCAATAGCGTTGCAACGGATTCCTGTTCCTGCAAAGTGAGTTGCAAGCCACTGAGTGAAGTTTGAGATACCAGCCTTTGCCGCTGAATATGCAGGAATCTTTGTGAGTGGGATGTAAGCGTTCATTGATGAAATATTGAGGATACATCCCTTACCTTTATTAACCATATCTTTTGCAAATACCTGAGTTGGAAGAAGTGTGCCCTGGAAGTTGAGTTTGAACACAAAGTCAACACCGTCAGCGCTCAAATCAAAGAAAGATGTTCCGTCTTCTGTTGCTTCGTGGTGATATTCATTTGTTGTAGTTGCTCTAGGGTTGTTTCCACCTGCACCGTTGACTAAGATGTCGCATTCGCCTAAATCAGCGAGTACCTTCTGGTGTACTTCTTCAAGTGCATCTGTATCAAGAACATTAGCCTTGTACCCCTCACAGATAAAGCCCTCGCCTTTGAGTTCGTCCGCAAGTTTCTTTACAGCATCTTCGTTCAAATCCAGAGCTGCTACTTTTGCACCGCTATATGCAAACGCTTTAGCCATAGCACCGCAGATAACACCGCCTGCACCTGTTACGACAACAACCTTGTCTTTATAATCGATATTAATTGGAAGATTCATAATTTTTTGCCTCCTTATTCTTTGCTTAATTTATCTAGCATATCCCATACGCCTAGCATATACATGATACCTAAAGCTCTGTCATACAAACCGTAACCGGGTCTTACATTACCCGGACCTTCATCCCACAGATGACGTCCGTGGTCAGGGCGGATGTAGCCTTCGAAGCCACAGTCGTGATATGCCTTTAAGATTTCGAGAATACCTGTATCACCATCACAATCACGATGGCTTGCTTCTGAGAAATCTCCGTTTTCGAAATGCTTTACGTTGCGGATGTGAGCAAAAGCAATTCTATCGCAATGCTTTCTTACAATATCAGCTACGTTGTTATCAGGGTCAGCACCGAGCGAACCTGAACAAAGTGTAAGGCAGTTGCACGGATGGTCAACCATTTTGAGGAAACGGTCAATGTTTTCTTCGTTGATAAGAAGCCTTGGCAGGCCAAAGATATCCCACGGTGGGTCGTCCATGTGGATAGCCATTTTGATGCCACATTCTTCACAAGTTGGCATAATAGCCTCAAGGAAGTATTTGAGATTTGCCCAGAGCTTTTCGTGGTCTACGTCTTTGTAATCCTCAAAAAGTTCTTCGAGCTTTGCCATTCTTTCAGGCTCCCAACCAGGGAAAGTCATATTATATTTTTCGGTAAAATTCAGAATGTATTCTGCCATAGCGTTGTAATCATCCTGAATCATACCTTTTTCATAGAAAAGTGCTGTTGAACCATCACCCACAGGGTGGAAGAGGTCAGAGCGTGTCCAGTCGAATATAGGCATAAAGTTGTAACAGATAACTTTTACTCCGAACTTAGACAGATTGCGGATACACTGCTTGTAGTTTTCGATGTACATATCTCGTGTATCTTTTCCGATTTTTATGTCATCGTGAACATTTACAGACTCTACGACATCAATGTTAAAACCATACTTATCAAGCTGAGCTTTAACTTCGGCGATTTCGCTTTCCTCCCAGATTTCGCCAGGCATTTTATGATGAAGTGCCCAGACGATAGAGGTGACGCCCGGAATCTGCTTGATATCGCTTAATTTAATTTTATCATTGCCTTCGCCATACCAACGAAAGCCCATCTGCATTGGCATAACTAAACCTCCTTATAAATCGAAATACGCTTTTGCGTTGTTTGTGCATATATTCTGAACAATAGTACCTGCGTATTCAATATCTGCAGGATACTCGCCGTCTTCAATCCACGTACCGATGAGGTTACAAAGAATACGGCGGAAATATTCGTGACGGGCATAGCTTAAAAAGCTTCTTGAATCTGTCAGCATACCGATGAAGTTGCCTAAAATTCCTAAGTTTGCAAGGCTGATCATCTGATTTTGCATACCGACTTTATTGTCGTTGAACCACCACGCTGAGCCGTGTTGAATTTTGCCTGGTATCTCAACTCCCTGATAGGCACCTATAAGGGTATCCAGCCATTCGTTATCAGCAGGATTCAAGGAATAAACTATGGTTTTTGGTAAGCTGTCGGCACTATACAAATCACTCATAATTCTGTGAAGAGCTGATGATGAATCGGTAACAGCTATACAGTCAAAGCCTGTGTCGGCACCTAACTTTTCGAACATCTTAGCGTTTGGATTACGCACACAACTGAAATGAAGCTGCATTGCCCAGTTGCGCTTTGCGTACTCCTTGGCACAATGAAGAAGAAGGTAAGTCTGATATCCTTCTACATCCTTTGCTGTGAGTTCTTCACCATTCATAGCAGAAGTGAAAATCCCTTCGATTTTTTCGATAGCATCAATGCGATGCATCACATAATCAAGTCCGTGGTCGCTTGCACGACAACCATTTTGATGGAAGTACTCAATGCGACTGGTCAAAGCTTTTGCCACGTCCTGAGCTGATTTTATGCTAACACCCGAAGCCTGCGATAATCTTTCGATATACTCCTTGAAGCCTTTTTTGTGGGCATTAAGAGCAGGGTCGGGTCGGAAACTTGGCAGGACCTTTGTTTTAAAGTCGGACTGAGCAAGTTTTTTGTGCCATTCAAGGTCGCTTATAGGGTCATCAGTTGTGCCAATCATAGCAACATTGCTTTTTTCTATAAGCTTTCTGGCACTGAGAGTACCGCTTGAAAGGATTTTTTCTGTAAGATTCCACACCTCATCAGCGGTATCTTTGTTTAAAACACCTTCGTAGCCGAAGTAGTTTTTTAGTTCTAAATGGCACCAATGATACATCGGATTGCCGATGCATTTAGGAAGAGTTTCGGCAAATTTCTGAAACTTCTCTCTGTCAGGTGCATCTCCTGTAATATAATGTTCGTCAATGCCGTTTGACCTCATTATTCTCCATTTGTAGTGATCACCGTAAAGCCACACCTGAGTGATGTTTTTAAACGTAACATCCTCGTAAATCTCTTTTGGGTCAAGGTGACAATGGTAGTCTATTATTGGCATAGACTTTGCAAACTCGTGATAAAGTGTGCGGGCTGTCTTATTTTTAAGCAGGAAATTTTCGTCCATAAATTTCATTGTATCACCTGATTTTCTGAGTTAAGTTGAGCTTTAACTGTATCATCGTTAATAGTCTGCATAGCTTCTTCGGTAGTCATTCCTTCAGCAATAGCTTTTTTGCGTGCGGCATTTACAGCGTTGATGGTTTTCATCCTGTCGCCTGTAAGTGAGTAGCCTTTCATAGCAATAAGTGTAGCAATCCACGCAACCATAGGTACAAGGCAGAAAAGAATAATTACTACCCAGTTCATATTCTCTGTATAAGGAGTGGCTTTTGTAGGCAGACCCTGAATACCGATAGCAATACAGGCAAAGGAAACAACAGTAGCGGCTAATGAAGAAACAAGCTTATCTACTAAGCTAAAGAGTGTACCCATAATACCTGGAACGAACTTGCCTGAACAGTAGGTTTCGTAGTCGGCACAGTCGGCAACCATAGGAATAGGCATATCGGCGGTTGCGTAGTACGCACCATATCCAATACCGAAGAAGAGAACAAAAAGAATTGTGTAAAGGTTAAGCGCAAGGCTACCTTCAGACATAAAGGAGAGGTTGAAGGCAGGATTGTCCTGTTGCCACAGAAGCAGAAGTGTAAACACGCCTACATAGCAGATAAGTGCAAGGGAAACGTAGCGGACCAAGGAAGCCTTCTGACCTTTTTTCTGAGATGTTTTTACAGTCATAAGGAAGAAAGGTACAGAGAAAACATAACCTAAAATCATCATAGGCAGATAAAGTGAGTCGTAATCGCCCATCATACAACCATAAAGCATACAAAGCACGTTGGCGTTTGTAGCAATTGCAAGGGCTAATTTACAACCGCCACCTGCAACCATAAGACGCTGGAGAGGTTTGTTGTTTTTAACGATGTTAATATAATCGCGGATGCGTATTTTCTCTTGCTTGCCGCCAAGACCAAAATACTTTTCGTTATCTTTTTCCCAGATACCGATAATAGCAAGAATTGTAAGAAGTACTGATATTGCAATACCGATAGGAGTCATAACCGCAAACCAGTTTGCGTTATAGTCGCCGATAAGATTATCGCCCGCAAGGATTGGTCCGATGAACTGCATAACACCCATACCAAGAAGTGAACCTACGGTATTGAAAATTGTAAACATTGGGCGTTGTTTTGGGTCATCTGTAAGCACAGGCTGAGCTGCACGGGTAACAGAAGTCTGGAATGTGTAGCCGATAACCCAGATTGCATAAAGAACAGTGAATGCAAGATATCTTGCCCACATTGTTGTGTCTGGAATCATAGGAGTGAAAACGTAAAGTGCAATAACGGATAATGCCATTATTACGTTACCAATTAACATAAAAGGTCGGAATTTGCCGAATTTAGTGTTGGTTTTATCCATTAAAGCACCGATCATAGGGTCGGTTATAGCGTCGAAAACACGCATAACGGTTACCATAACCGAAGCGAATCCTATAAGACCAAGAATGTTCTCGCCGAAAGTAGCGATGTAGGAAAGAATAAGCACAAAGTAAACATTGGTAGCACCATTGTTAAGAGGGAAGAGAGCCAGCTGATAAAGCTTAGCTCGGTTAGTTGGTTGATTTGTCATATGCTACACTCCTTTAAGTCCAGTTTTCGCCTTTGCCATCGTTCTTTCTCAGCTTATAGGCAGGGTTTGGCTTTGAGACTTTGCGTATTTTTGCTTCGTCTTTGCAAGCTCCTGCTACTGCTTTAAGGGTAATGTCGCCCTCAAGCGGAACGCGGAAAGTGAAAACTTTGTCGCCACTTTGTTCTGAGAACTTTTTGCCGTTAACATACAAGGTGACTTTATCAAGATTAGAGTAGATTTTAACTTTAGTTGTTTTATCAGTTCTGTCCACATATCGCTTTGAGCAGATGTGAACGAACTTTTCTTTTGACCAATAAGCTTTGTAAAGATAAAAGCTATCCTTTTTAATCTTTCGGTCAAAGGTTACAAGACCTTTGTGGTTCATACCGGGCTCGCCACCCTGATCTCTGGCGTCAGCGGCAAAATCGAACATATTCCATACGTGGGTTGCCCACATAAACGGACGTTTTTCAAAGCACTTGAGGAGATATTCGTGATATACCGCCTGATATTCTTCGGTCTGATCTCCTCTTCTTGGATGAGAGGAATGAAGATTAGTCATAGCCTCACAACCATATTCGGAGTAACCTAGGGCGCGTTTAGGATACTTCCAGTGGAAGAAATCAATCCACAAATCGTTAAGGAAAAGTCCAGGCACATACCAGCCTAAATAAAGGTTCCAGCTTACTATATCAGTAATGTGAGCTACCTTGTTAAAAGGTCCGCAAACCGCATAGCAAGCAAGGGTGGTAAGTCTTGTTTTGTCCATTTCGTGGCAAAGGTCGTTGAGGACGCGGTGATTGTGGAGCATATCCTTTTTGTCCTTTGTGGAAATGGTTATTTCGTTAGATACACCCCAACAAACTATTGATGGGTGGTTGTAATTCTGAACAATCAGCTCTTTCATCTGAGAGATTGTGTTATCTCTACCATTTGGGAGGTGCTCGGAAATATACGGGATTTCTGCCCAGACAACCATTCCGTATTTATCGCACAAATCGTAAAAATACTGGTCGTGCTGGTAATGAGCAAGGCGGATTGTGTTGGCACCAACTTCTAGGATAAGAGCCATATCTCTGTCGTGATGTTCGGTGGTAAGAGCGTTGCCGATACCTTTATAGTCCTGATGACGACAAACACCTCTTAACGGATAACTTCTGCCGTTTAAGAAGAAGCCTTTCTGTGGGTCAACATAAAAAGTACGCACACCAAATGGGACAGTTACCTTGTCGGTTTCTTTTGAGTCAACGAGGAGTATTGCTTCACAAGTATACATATATGGATCGTCAATTCCGTCCCACAGATGAACATTGTTTATGATAAGGTCAGCGTTATCTCCGTCGCTTTCTGCCACAAGCTTTGAATTTGAATCGAAGATTTTAAGCTTAACCTGAGCGTGCTGTGCATTGTGCCAGGTTTTTACATTAACCTTTGCGTTTTTGCCCTCAACCTCAGAGGTGACTGAAACACCCGAACCTCCGAAATAGTCCATATCAAAGTGGTTCTTATTGAGGATAATCAAATCTACATCGCGGTAGATTCCACCGTAGAATGTGAAGTCAGCTTTCTGTGGATAAACGTAGTCGTTGACGCTGTTGTCAACCTCAACTACAAGCTTATTGGTATCTTCAAGCACATTGGTAACATCGCATCTGAAAGTAGAGTAACCTCCGTGATGAGTCATTATCTCTTTGCCGTTGAGTATAACCGTTGCGGATGCATTGACACCTTTAAAATCAAGGTAAACGCATTCGTTTTCATCAAACTTTGGTTTTTCGAAGCTTTTTTCATAAACACAGGTACCACGCCAATAATCGTTGCCGCCATCCTGGCCGTCGATATTGTTCCAAGTGTGAGGAATATTGACCGATTGTGTATCTTTATCTGGCATTGTGAACTGCCAGTTTGTATTCAGATTTATTAGTTTTCTCATTATTTTACCTTCCTTTGGGAGGTCTTTTTATTACCATATAATATGGATGTACGCGAAAGCAACACAATTAAGTGCTGCTTTCGCGTGAAAGTAATTAAGGCTTATTTATTCTTAAGTGATTTTTTGAATTCTTTGTATGAGGTGTAATCTTCGGACTTCATAAACTTTCTGCGTTTAAGTACCCAGATTGTAACAAATGCTACAAAGAGTACAGCACAGATGATAGCTGCTGTTTTGACCGTGAAAACTATCTTAGGAGTTACGGCACGGACTGTTGTGTCAGGGCCTACACCGTTCATAGCTGCAGAGTTGATGATTGTGTAAAGGTTATGATGCATAGCGTCAACCATTGCGTTTACGATAACCGGATCATCTTTTTCTGCTTTAAGAGCGTTTACTGCGTAAGGTAACATAGCATCGAAGCAAGTTACACCGCCTGCAAGAACAGCATCAGCACCGTTGCAGTAAGAAACGAGAATGTTGTCTGTGATGTGCATAGAAACGTTGCCCCACTCACTACGCATAATATTTGTCATAAGGTTCTGGTTCATACCTGACCATGTTGTACCCCAACGTGTGTAAGCTGTCATAACGCCACCACGACCGCCGTTTTCCTCAAGAGCCTTCTGGAATGCCTTGAGGTAGATTTCACGAGCAGTCTGTTCTGTGAGCCAAGCGGCCTGACCGAGACGGTCCTGCTCACAGTCGTTAAGGGCAAAGTGCTTAAGAACAACGTCAACGCCATTGTCAAGGAGAGCGCCAACCTCAACACCTGCCATCTCACCTGCAAGGAAGCCGTCCTCGGAGTAATACTCGAAGTTACGTCCGCCATAAGGTGTACGATGTGTGTTAGCACCAGGGCCGTAGAGACAAGAAACTTTTGCATCAAGGCAGTCGTTTGCGATCATTTCGCCAACCTGATAGATAAGGTCGAGGTTAAATGTAGCTGCCATAACATCTTCAGATGTGAAAGCTGTAGCTTCTGCAGATTTACCATCCATAGTAACAAGACCGCCACCGAAGAGAGAAACTGTAAGACCCTGAGGACCGTTCTCGTCACGGGAACCAGGAGCGTTTACAGAAGGAACAGGGTGTCTCCAATGGAAACAGTCACCCAAAGAGATAAGCTCATCAATAGTAAGATTTTCAAGAAGCTGTGCCCAAGCAGGATCGTCATAGTCCTTAGCTGCCTTAGTACCATCGCCGTCTTCGTCCATCTCAAACATATCGTAGAGTGTTAAACCATTCTTAGCGTTGAGAACAGGCATCTCTTCCCAGCCTTCTGGTACATTGAAGTAATCTTTGCCCATAGTAGCCCATCTGCCCTCAGTAAGCTCGGTTACCATAGAGTCGATAAGTTCAAGCTTAACACTTTCTGTAGGCCATGTGCCTGCCCAGTCGTTTCTGGAAAGGAATGTAACGGTGTTTTCGCCGAAGTAAGAGTTAGGGTCAGCATCCTGAAGCTGGTTTTCGATTTCAGTACCGTTAAGAGATTTTGAGTAAGCAAGGTCGAGTTCTTTCTCTTTCCAGTTGTAAACAAGGTCCTTGTTACCCTTTGCATCCATACCGTCAGCCTCGGTGTACCCCTTAGCCGCAAGAATGTTGTTTACTGCGTTGTGAGAGTCTGTAGCTGCTGTGAAGAAATAGTCGCCTTCTTCAATAATGTATGTGCCGTGACCCTTTGCGTCGTAAGAAGCGAGATCACGTCTGTCAACATTGATAGTGATTGTTTCGGATTTGCCTGCCTCAATAATGTCAGTTTTGTTGAAACCGATAAGCTGAACAGCAGATTTTTCAATCTGATTATCTATATCATACTGTGTGTATGGAGACTGAGCATAAATCTGAACAACTTCTTTGCCAGCTACATCACCATCGTTTTTAACTGTAACGGTGATTTCATACTGGTCTGTATCTTTGTTGAATTTTACAGCCATATCCTTATAGCTGAAGTTTGTGTAGGAAAGACCATAACCGAATGGGAATGCAACTTGCTCAGCGTAGTTGAAATCGCCTACGTTTTCCTTGCCCATTACAAGGTCTTCGTAACGTGTTTCGTAGTATTTATAACCAACGTATATGCCTTCCTGATATACCATATAGGTAGAAGCGTTTGCAGGAATCTGAGGATTCTCAGCGTCAAAGCCTGCATAAGTCTGAGCGATGAAATTTTGCATTGCAGGGCTTGAGAAGTTGTCGTAGCAATATGTGTCCACAAGGCTGCCTGATGGATTAACCTTACCTGCAATGATATCGGTAACAGCGCTTGTACCTGCAATACCAAGACCGCCAACCCACATACATGCGTCTACGTCGTAATCCTTAAGGAAATCAAGTTCCAGAGCGTTTGATGTGTTGATAAGAACGATAATCTTAGCGCCTGTATCGTTTTTAACTTCCTGTGCATAAGTGAGAAGCTTTCTTTCGTTTTCGTTAAGCTCGAGATAGTTGAGAGCTTCTGCATCATCATCATAGCCAGGGAAAGAGCAGTCATAACCCTCACCACCAACTCGTGAGAAAGTGAGAATAAGAGCATCACAATATTCAGAAACAGATTTCTTGATATCATCCGGATACTTTGCAGGATCTATTTCAAGGATAGGAGCCTGACCCGCAAGAGCGGCACTCTCGCCAGTGCCGGAGGAAGCACCAAGCTCGTTTTTAAGTGTGGTAGCTTCTTCACTGTTGTACCAGTTCCAAAGGTCTTCGTTTACTGTAAGACCTGATTTTTCAAGGGCTTGTTTAAGGTTGTCTGCCTTAGAAGCGTCAACGTTGCCTGAGCCTGTACCACCATAGGTGAGGTCAACAGAGTTAACGGAAAGAGTAGAAACCTTTGCACCTGATGAGAGAGGAAGTGTATCGTTGTTTAGAAGAAGAGCTGCGCCTTCTGATTCAACCTCGTAGCAAAGCTTAAGACCTGCCTCAAGTCTTTCTTCCTGAGATTTGTATTTACCCTCGTAGTAGATAGCGTTTGTGTCTTCGTTTTTCAGCTCCCAGAAGGTGTTGCCTTTTAATAAAAGTGCAATAGTGTTGTCAAACATGCTCAGGACAATTGATGCCGCAAGCAGAATGATTGTCAGCACAAGGAACAGCCCACTAAAAAACGCCCACGGACGAATTGCCTTACGCTTTAATTTTTTGTAACTCTTTTTACGGAGTCTAGCCTCTTTTTTTTGGATGCTCATACAGATTCTCCTTTATAATAAAATAAAATGTTTACCCACATATACTACAGGGTAAACTGGTTCGGATTCATTATATCATACACAATTGTTAAAAACAATTGTAAACTTTTATACAATTTGCACTATTTGGTTGTTAAAGATAACAAAAAACCGCTTGCGAAAACATATTTCGCAAGGGATTTGAAGTCTTATTTACTAAATATCGCTTTTGCACAGTAATAAATGCCATACATAACCGCAAATACCAAAGGCAGAATAACCGGAAAACCAAGAAGATGACTGCCCCACATTTCTTCAAACATAAGCAGAGGGTTACCCACGTCAGCATACATGAGGAACATAAAGTTTGTACCAAGCCAAATGTTTATGAAATATACAACCTGCGCCATACAAAAAAGAATAAGCAAGCAAAGAGGCAGACGCTTAATGCTTGGCTTGATATCTGATCCAACCGTAAGCATTATCGGGTAAATTGCGAGGAGTATGTGAACTGTGAAGCTGTGGATGTGCATAAAGTTGAGTGGCGGTAATGACACCCAGGTTGGAAAAAGCAGGGCAGCAAGTGCCGCAGGGATACATATAAGGTAAAGAAAGTCGTCAAGCAACTTAAAAGGTCTGAACATATGCACAGCGATAAGAAAAATGTTGATACTGCAAAGATGAAACGGCAGATAAGAAACGTTAACGTTGCCCCCTGCAATTAGCATTGTCCATTTAAATACTTCATCGAGAACAATAAGTCCGCCGATTACCATGCGAAGTACCTTGCGATTCTTAGCACTTGAACGTTTGTACAAAAAGCTTAGAAATACGGCAGAAACCACAAAAACACAAAGCCAGATAATATGAGTTAAACCGTAATAAGAAAACCCTACTCCCTCAGGAATAGTCTCAACAGTGTCGAACCAATACACAGCTTGTCGCCTCCTGTTTTTATATAGAAATAACAGGGTTTATTTTAACACGACAAAAATTTATTTGTCAATGCAAATAACACAATACAAAACCGGATATCCATTTTGAATCTTAAAAAGTCAGTTAACGGAAATTTCTGATTTAAGCCAAAAAGAACTGCTGCATTATACTGCAACAGTTCTTCTTTAATGTAGTGTGAACGATATTGAATAATTTATTTATTATAAGTTTGGATTTACATCATAGCTTTTTAAAATGTAGTCGCCTGTAGCGTTACCGATACCAAAGATGCTATTCTGATCAATATCGTCGATAGCGATAGTGATTACATTTTCAGAAACTGAGATTCT
>JAZSHE010000030.1:0-3059 GCA_045533085.1 Ruminococcus sp. | reverse complement strand
ATTTTACTTTGTTATTTAGCAGCCACAGTTGTTTGAGCAACCGCAGTCGTTACCGTTGTTACCGCAGCAAGCCCATAAAACGATGAGAAGAATTACAATCCAGCAGCAGTTACCGCCGCCGAAAAAGCCGTTGTTACACATGTGATTTCCTCCTTTCTGTTTACACTACATAATATTAAAAAAGCATCGATTGTGTTACAAAAAGGTTTGCGAAAATCTGATAAAAGTGATATAATACTGTGGTACTATTTTTGAAAGGACTATTTTATGGATTATGCATTAAGCTTAGCCCAGCATTTTAATATTAAAGTTGATTACGCAAAAAACGTAATCGACTTGCTTGATGAGGGCAATACTATACCGTTTATCGCACGATACAGAAAAGAAGCTCACGGCAGTATGGATGACCAGCTCATCCGTGAGTTTTCTGATCGACTTGATTATCTTCGTAATCTTGACAAGAGAAAGCAGGAGGTCAAGGAGCTGATTGAAGCTCAGGATAAACTTACTGACGAAATTGTGGCTGCTTTAGAGAAAGCGGTGACACTGTCTGAGGTTGAAGATATTTACCGTCCGTACAGACCAAAACGTAAGACACGAGCTTCGGTTGCTAAGGAAAAAGGCCTTGAGCCACTGGCGTTGTTCATTCTTGCTCAGGATGACGCAAAAGCTGACCCTTTGATGCTTGCACAGGACTACGTTGATGAAGAGAAAGGCGTGAAAACCCCCGAAGAAGCACTTCAGGGTGCACTGGATATTATTGCTGAAACTGTGTCTGATAACGCAGAAATCAGAAAGCGTGTCCGTAATCTTTGCTTCCACAACGCGTCTGTTGTGTCGAAAGCTGCTGATGAAAACGTAGAGAGTGTGTACACAATTTACTATGAATTTGAAGAAGCTGTTTCAAAAATTGCATCGCACCGAGTTCTTGCTGTTGACCGTGGCGAAAAAGAAGGCTTTTTGAAAGTAAGCATCAAGATGGATGACGAAAAACCACTTGCGTCAATATCTCGCGTTATGGTAAAGGGTACATCGATGTGTTCTGATGCTGTGTATGAAGCGTGTAAAGATGCTTACTCTCGTTTGATTTTTCCATCTGTAGAGCGTGAAATCAGAAAAGAACTCACAGAAGTGGCTGTTGCTGGTGCTATCAAAGTGTTTGCGACAAACCTGCGTCAGCTTCTGATGCAACCTCCTGTTAAAGGCAGAGTGGCGATGGGTCTTGACCCTGGTTATCGTACAGGCTGTAAGGTTGCTGTCGTTGATCCTACAGGCAAGGTGCTGGATACCTCTATTATTTATCCTACTCATTCTCAGGCTAAGGTTGACGAATCGAAACGCGTGATTAAAAGTCTCATCAAAAAACATAAGGTTGAGATTATCGCTATCGGAAATGGTACAGCTTCCAAAGAAACTGAGATGTTCACGGCTTCTGTGATTTCAGAGATTCCTGATAAAGTTTCCTATATGGTAGTGAATGAAGCGGGCGCTTCGGTCTATTCTGCTTCTAAGCTTGCCGCTAAAGAGTTCCCTCAGTTTGATCTTACTTTAAGAAGTGCGATTTCAATCGCAAGACGTTTGCAGGATCCGCTTGCAGAGCTTGTAAAGATTGAACCTAAAGCTATTGGTGTTGGTCAGTATCAACACGATATGCCACCTAAACAATTGGATAGTGCGCTCGATGGTATTGTAGAAGAGTGTGTTAACAACGTAGGAGCTGACCTTAACACTGCGTCTGCGTCTTTGCTTAAGCGAGTAGCGGGTCTTTCGGCGACTGTGTGTGAGAATATCGTTACATACAGAGAGGAAAACGGTCAGTTTAATTCTCGTGCAGAATTAAAGAAGGTTCCGAAACTGGGACCGAAAGCCTATGAGCAGTGTGCGGGCTTTTTGCGTGTAGTCGAAAGCAGAAATCCGCTTGATAGCACAGGCGTTCACCCTGAAAGCTATGATGTTGCTAAAAAGCTTATCGAGCTTTGTGGTTGTAAGGCTGCTGATATTAAAAACGGCGGTATTGCAGATATCGAAAGCAAGGTCGACGCTCTTGGTGGGATAAAGAAGATCGCAGATACACTCTCTGTTGGTGTTCCTACTCTTGAAGATATTGTTAAGGAACTCTCAAAGCCGGGACGCGACCCTCGAGAGGAACTTCCGCCACCGCTTCTGCGTACAGATGTACTTTCGATGGAAGACCTTAAAGCAGGAATGGTGCTCACTGGTACCGTCAGAAATGTTATTGATTTTGGTGCCTTTGTTGATATCGGTGTTCATCAGGATGGACTTGTACATATTAGCCGAATATGCAACAAGTTTATCAAACATCCTAGCGAAGTGCTCAAGGTGGGCGACATCGTCAAGGTTATGGTGCTCTCAGTTGAGGTTGATAAAAAGCGCATCAGTTTAACTATGCGTGACATTAAGGAAGAAAATTGATTTTAAGGCTGCCTTTTAGGCAGCCTTTCTATTTTGCTGTTTGGAATTTTGTGACAATTTACATATTATTTGTATATTATTGACAAATCAAAAGCTGATTTTTCTATGTAACTGACATACGAAAAGTATTCTATTTCGTTGAAAAGAATTCGCTATAGGAGTATAATACTTATAATAGTGTAGTATGCTTGATTTAGTGTATGCACAAATTAAGAAATGGAGGATATCTTATGAAACAATTCAAGAGAATCATCAGCCTTGTGCTTGCGATGACAATGCTTATTTCTATGTTTAGCGTTGGTATCGTGAACGCTGCGGCTGAAGACGCTACCTATATTCTTGGCGATGTGACTAAGGATGGCAAGGTCAATATTTTTGACGCTACATACATCCAGTATCATGCTGCCGGTATGGAAGAATATGTGATAGCGAAAGACACAATTGAGTTTGCGGCAGCTGACGTAAATCGTGACGGTCAGGTTAATATTTTTGACGTTACCATTATCCAGATGTATGCAGCTCAGTATGATGAGGTTCTTAACATCGGTCTTGGTGAAACATTCGTTTTCGAAGATCCAAACAAGCCTACTGAACCAACAGAGCCTGAAACAGAGCCTACAGAGCCT
>JAZSHE010000222.1:0-1713 GCA_045533085.1 Ruminococcus sp. | reverse complement strand
TCTGCTACACGACCGTACTGACCCTGAGCCTTTTCAAAAGCTGTGTTAGCGTCGTCGCCAGCCTTGATGAAGTCCATCATCTTGCCGAAGCTTACAAACTTGTAGCCGATGATTTCGTCATCTTCGTTAAGAGCGATACCTGTTACATAACCTTCAGCCATTTCGAGGTAACGAGGACCCTTAGCGAGTGTACCGTACATTGTACCAACCTGTGAACGGAGACCCTTACCAAGGTCTTCAAGACCTGCACCGATTGGAAGACCGTCTTCAGAGAAAGCACTCTGTGTACGACCGTAAACAATCTGGAGGAACAGCTCTCTCATAGCTGTATTGATAGCGTCACAAACGAGGTCAGTGTTAAGAGCCTCGAGAATTGTTCTGCCTGGGAGGATTTCAGAAGCCATAGCTGCTGAATGTGTCATACCGGAACATCCGATTGTTTCAACGAGAGCCTCCTGAATAACGCCGTCCTTAACGTTGAGGGAAAGCTTACAGGTACCCTGCTGTGGAGCACACCAGCCAATACCGTGTGTGAAACCGGAAATATCCTTAATCTCCTTAGCCTTTACCCATTTTGCTTCTTCCGGGATTGGTGCTGCACCGTGAGCTACGCCTTGAGCTACAGGGCACATTTTTTCAACCTCATGAGAATAAATCATATGTACATACTCCTTTCAGAATTTGCTATGTCCCGAAGCTGACTTCAAGGGACTTTCGCATACACATACATTATACAACATTTCGACAGATAAAGCAAGAGGATTTTATGAATTAGTGTGATTTTTTTAACGAAAAGATATTAAATAACAGCAACGATTTATTGCTCCAACTCGTCTATAAACTGTTTTACAATTGCACCACATTCTTCAGGCTTCTGCTCATAAATCATATGGTCGCCCGCAAGGCACACAACTTTGCTGTTCCCCATTTTTTCAGCATAAGGATAAATCGTATCGTTTCTTGCTTTCTTGTATGATTCAAGAATTTTATTCAGTGTTTCATCATCGTCTTCATATTCAACAGGACGTAACTTCATATCCATATTATTTATCTCAATCTGACGATTTATCCATTTATTGCGTTCAATCAAATCTTCTTTTGTTTCAATACCCCAGCTTGCGCAGATATACAGCTTTGGTATATCGTTGGTAACAATACCATTAAATGCGGCTTGTGCATTTTCAGCAATCTTTGTGTCTTCTGAAACAGGTGCAATAGAGTCGAGCGTCATAAGTGTAAGTGCATCGCCAAGGTACTGCTCTTCATCTGAATAATTATCGGGATAGTGATAGAAATAATCACGCAGAACATATCTGCCGAAACCAATTTTAGCAAGAAATGCAAGAATTCTGTCACCTGTGCCGATTTCATAAGTTTCTCTGTCAGAAAAAGCATTTTCATCAAGTTGAGAGCCGTCAACGAATACAATCGCTTCTATTTCCTCAGGGTAATTGCTTACCCAGTAATTTGCATACGCACCGCCAATTGAGTGCGGCATAAGAATGTAGGGTGATTCTATACCTGCATTTTTAAGAGCCTTACGATAATCCTCTACTATGTATTCAAGTGTCATTTCGTTGTCTGTGTCATCACTAAAGCCATAGCCGGCACGGTCAACAAAGACTACAAGGTTATCCTTTTCAACCTCCTTTGTCATCTGGCGTGCAGTAACTGCAAAATCGCCAACACCAAGTCCAGCCAAGCCAACTATAG
>JAZSHE010000139.1:0-1612 GCA_045533085.1 Ruminococcus sp. | reverse complement strand
ATTTTAGCAAGAAGTGATTCTTCAAAGCTCTGTGCTCTTGCTTTCGCTTCGGCACTTTCTGCACTCAGCTTTGAAGCTGTACTCTGAGCTTTGTCGGCTGTTGACTTTGCGTCTTTGAGCTGAGCTTCGGTCGGTGCATCGACTGAAACTGATGCTTTATGTGGGTGGGATGTGGAACCGCAGACAGGACAAGGTGAATTGTCGCACAGAGTGCTCGCCAGTATTCCTGCCTGTTCGCTGAGATATGCTTTGTTAAGAGCAAGATAACGCTCTGAAAGTTCGTCGGCTTTTTTTTGTGATTCTACAAAAGCGGCGAGTTTTGTGCTGTACTTTTCTTTGAGGGTGTCAAGCTCTGAGAGCTCGGTTTTCAAATCAGTCAGAACGTCTTTTTTTGCTTGAAGTGACTGTTTCTCACTTTCAAGCTTTGCTTTGGTTTCGCCTGCGTTTTCATAGCTTTGACGTTCTTCTTTGAACTCTTTAAGGCTGTTGAGCACAGCTTTGAGTGACAGTTCTATGGTAGATTTTTTTAAGGTGTAATCACTTACTGCTTTTTGGGCAAGTGACAGATTTTCTTTTGTGGAATTGTGCTCATCGTACAGCGGTAACTCGATTGTAAAAAGTGTTATGTTTTCACTAAGCTGGTCTTTTTGAGCTTCTTTTTCGCTTAGTGTATCAAACTCTTTCTTCGATTCTTCAAACGCCTGAGTCTTTTCTGTCAGAGCATTTTTTGATGCAATCAGCGATTTGCGTGCTGTTTCAATTTCTGCGATTTTGCCGAGCTTTGTGTTTATTTCTTCGAGTGATTTGTCGAGAGTTTCGATTTCTTGTTTTATGCTGTCGGCTTTTTCTTCGTCGTCTGAAATCAATTTGTGAATCAGTGTGACAACCTCAGATGTAGTAAGCTCTCCGTTTATCGCTTTTTGTGTATCGAATAAAAGAACGCTGTCCTCGTCGCACGATATTCCCTTGATGTACTGCTTTACGCTAAGTGTTGCCTCGTCACATTTTCTTAGAAGCTCGTTTGAGCTAAGTTTCAGTTCTTCCTGTAGCGTTCTGAATCTGCTGGTTTTGAAAAGATGTCTAAAGATTTTGATTCGTTCATCAGTAGATGCGAGGAGAAGTTTCAGAAAATCGCCTTGTGCAATCATCGCAATCTGCAGAAACTGGTCTCTGTCGATACCGATGATTTCTTTTATCCTCGAGTCAACATCCTTGCGTTTTGCGATGACATTTCCATCAGGAGTGTGTAGCTCGGCGTCGGCTTTTTGTGTAGTGAAACCTCCAGCAGAACCCTTTTTTGGCCTTTCGTACTCAGGGTTGCGTTTGATGGTGTAGGTTTTTTGGTTACATTCAAACTCAAGCTCAACCTCGGTCGGGGTTTGTGGGTCTGCGTATTTTGAACGGAGCATGGATGATTCGCGGTTTTTGCCACTTGGCTCGCCGAATAATGCAAATGCGATTGCGTCAAAAATAGTGGTTTTGCCAGCTCCTGTGTCACCTGTTATGAGGTAAAGACCGCTGTCGCCAAGATGTGATAGGTTGAGTTTAACTGTGCCTGCGTAGGGTCCGAACGCAGAAATTGTCAGTTTTAACGGTCTCATTGTTGTCCCTC
>JAZSHE010000195.1:0-3247 GCA_045533085.1 Ruminococcus sp. | reverse complement strand
AGAATGATGTAGCTGTGATAACGTTATCGTTCATATCAAAGCCTTCCTGAACGTGATGTGGCTCCCAACCAACATTGATACAGTTTTGCTCATCTTCTGAGAAAACGAGAGGCTGAACGTTACCGAAAGCGTTTGTACGCTCTAAACCAGCAAGGTTGATGAGTGCAAGCTCCATAAAACGAGCAATAGCGATGTTGCACTCTTCAGTTGTCATACCTTGAGCATTGTCGATACCGAGCTGTCGAGCGATAGGACCGTTGACATACATCATAGGTGTAAGCTCACCTGAACGTAATGAATCAAGGTAAGCAGTATCGCCTAAAGCTTCTACGAAAGCGATACAAACAGGAAGATATTCAGCAGAAGAACCAGACATAATAGCGTTAACTGCAACCTGATATGCAGTAACATTTCTTCCGTTTACAGTAGCAACAATGTCGTTGTCAGAGTACGGAGTATATCTCATGAATTTTTCTGCTTTAATCCAGGTTGGAGGAACAATCGGAAGACCGTCTGTCCAACCCTGTTCATCAAAATATTTCTGAACATTCTGATATGTGTCGACCATAATATACTGGTCATATGTATTATTCAGACTGCTTGGTGAAACAACAGCAAACTTGTTGTTTTCAGGCTCTAAGCAGTCACAGTCATCTTCACGACAGTTAAGGTCGTGATATGAAATCTTGTTTTCTATATCTGCATCCGTGTATCTTGCGCTAGCTGAAAGTGGAATTGACATAATACTTACTACAGTCATCAAACTAAGCAATAACGCAATCGCACGATTAAAAACTTTTGACTTCATGGTACCATCCTTTCTTTTATTTAATGGTAAATACGAAATAGTTTATAAATACAATAGGTTAATACTTAGTTGAGATAGTAAGAATCCAGACTGTTGTATCCGAGTTCGCTCATAAGTGTGTTCCATGTATTGATGTTAGGCAGGTATGCTTCGTAAGAACAAGCGTCACCACCAGGCATAACCTGGAACTCAGAGCTTATGTCACCACCAGTGATGACAAAACCTGTAGCAACAACCTTCTGACGTTTGAGAGCGTCTGTGTTTTCGTTGATTGTCTGTGTGGTGTCGATGGTATCAAATGGTACAACACCCTGCAACCACTGTGGTACAGCTGTTGTTGCTACCTTATCAGCAGCTACGTTTTCAGTTGAAGCACCGCTCTTGATGTCAGCGTAATGCTCATCAAAAGTAGTGTTCATGTGAATCTTTGAACCTGTATTTGCCCAGTAATGAGCGTATGTACGCATCCAAAGTGGTCTGCGTGCTGTAGCGATAAGAGCGTTTTCTAACGCATCTCTTGAAGCGTAGCCCTTAGCGATAGTAGTAGCAGCATCCTTAGTAAGCCAGATAGTACGTGATTCAACCGGGTTTGTGTTACCAAGACCGTTCTGCTGTTTTTCTGTACAATCCCATGCGAGAAGCTGCATAGCTTTCTCCGGGTCGGTTGTGCCGACTTTCACAGGGTTGCCCCATGTAAGAGTAGAACCACAAGTGATAACTGAATCGTTAATATCAAAGCCATTGTTAACATGGTATGGATCCCAACCGATGTTCACAGCTGTCTGCTCATCCTCTGCAAAACAGAAAGGTTGCATATATCCAAAAGTGCCCATTCTGTTTTCTTTAATCTTATAACCAGCAAGGTTGAGCATAGCAAGAGAAATGAATCGACCGATGAGCTTGTTAGCTTCTTCGTTAATCATTCCGTCTTCGTAAGAAATGCCGAGCTGACGAGCAAGAGGACCGCTGACTAAAACGTATGGAGTCCAGCCATGTGTACTGTCAAGAGATTTGTAGAAGTTACCATTTGCAAAGCAACGTGTAATTGCCATACAAATCGGCATATACTCTGCAGGACAGCCTGACATAATAGCGTTAGCTGCAACCTGATATGCTGTGATAGTTTTATATGCCGGCTTTACACCGATGATTTCGCCGTCCTTTTCGTTGACGATATCAGTAGCTGCCATATTTGTAAACTGTAAGTAGTATTCGATCTTTTCCTGTGTAGGAGGAACAACAGGGAGACCGTCACTCATTTCACTTACTTCGTAGAATTCCTGTACACGCTGATATGAACCAGTAAAGATTACATCATCATAAGATGCGCTACCAGCAGAGCCAGCGATTCTGTCAATTTCTTCCTGAGTAATCTGTGTAGTAAGGCCTGTTACAACCTGATCGTACAGAATGTCACGTGCTTTCTGCTGCTGAACAGCAGTTTCGTCGTTAGCAAAAGCGCCAGGGTAAGCTGCTGTTCTGACAACTGGCACACCACGGTTAAAGCCTGTTGACTCAATCTGTGGGATAAAAGTCTCAGCACCAACAACAACTGCCGGGATGCCGATGTACTCAGCAGCGAGAGCGTTACCTGTTTCTTTTACAGTACAGATACCGCAACCACAGTTACCAGAAATTACAGCGTCAACTCCATAATTTATGAGTTTCTGCTGAAACTCTTTGGATTTGTCACTAGGACTTAACGGGTTATATGTACCGCCCTTACCGATTTCTTCCATAAAGTAGATGTTACAGCCATACTCTTCGATAAGCATATCTGCAAGAACCCTATGTGTAACAGAAGCTGAGAAACTTCCGCCAACGAGTGCGATAGTAGCACCATATAGAGCATCTACGCCGTCAAGTCGTGCAGGCTGTACGATATCCTCGATAGAAGAACCTAACGGTACAGGTGACACAATTTTGTATTCGTTTTTAGTTGGAGCCTCGTTAGAAGCTTCAGCCGTTTGTGCGACGTCGCTTTCTGTTGCCGAAATTGATGTCATAGTAGCACTGACGGTACCGATAAGACAAATCAACGCAAGCACCAGCGAAAGCAAACGCTTAAAGGTGTTTGTTTTCATAAAACCATCCTCTCAGAAAATTTAATATTAAACGTCAGATTCAATCGTACAATCCGACACATATTACATGCTTATTGCTCAGTTTCTGATGTATTAGCCTCAGTCTCTTTCGGGAGATTTTCCTGAGTGTAGTATGTTACATTCGAGAAGAACTCATCTGCAAAAATTGAGCTTTTAGTATTATCTTCAGTAAACTTAAGATTGCCATTATCATCAAACTCGTAAAATACTGTATACTTCGCATCTTTATCAGTAACTAAACTGAAAGTCAATTCATTGTTTTCTGCTGTATATGCATAGTACATATATCTGTCAAGCATGAGGTCAGAACTTTCGTAACGAATAGTCATAATAC
>JAZSHE010000256.1:0-8022 GCA_045533085.1 Ruminococcus sp. | reverse complement strand
CATTACTGAAGAGGAACTCGCACTACTTTTGAGTGGTCAGGTTTCTAAGAATGAGGTTAACGTTTATGGCTATGAAAGAACCCCTGAGGGTGCATATCCTGATCTTATCAGAGACTACTACTCAGGAATTTACAACAACGTAAATGTTCACCAGTTAGGTATCAGTTCAATGCGTGTGGAAGAGCTCCGCATTCTGCTGGACAACAGCTACATGGGTGATGACTACTCATCATGGAGATTCACAGGCTCTGACGGTTGGTTCAAATCTGCAGAACCTGGCGGAATTGATGCACTCCGTACAGCTTATCAGGACAATATCGCAAACGCTGATTTAGTTACAGTTGATATCGGTTGGAACAATTTTGGTGTTTATGTGTGCAACCAGTTGGTTGACTATTTAAGCAGAGGTCAGTACAAGTGGACAGCTGACATCAATGCTATTTTCGATACTGATGCAGAAAAACAAGCCGCTGCTGAAGCTAAGGCTATCATTGGCACTTACATCAAAAACTACGTAGGCGAGGGCGAAATTGCTAACGCTTTGACTGACATCTTTGCCTACAGTATTCTTGGATATATCCACAACTTTGATATCGTTATGGAAAAAATCTATGAGCTCAATCCTGATGCTCAGGTGGTTGTTCTCGGTATCCAGAACCTGCTTTATGGCGTTGATGTAGAAATCGGCGGTACTACACTTCCACTTGGCGATATCTTCGGTAACTTTGTCAATATGGCAAACTACTATGCATCATCTTGTTCACCTTATCAGACAAAATATCAGTATGTAAAAGCTGGTAACGATGAGCATGTTACAATCTTCCTTGACTATATGAAGAACTATAACGGCGATGCTGAGAATCTGGACCAGAATGTTAAGGACTGCTTTGACTACTATGATGACAGCTTGTTCATCCAGTCAAGAGTTGACTATATGGCAACAGAAATTGTTAACAATGAGTACGGAAAATATTTGTCCACACTCGGCTATGCAAATGCACAGGAATTTATTGCCGCTGGTAAACAGGGCAAGCTCAAATCTTTCTTTGGTATAGACTTACAGAAAAAATTTGACGACGTGTACTGGCCGGCACTCTACGCTGCTTATGATACACTGGCAGTTGTTGTTAAAGAAGTTGCAAATTATGAATCTGTTGATGCCAATGGTCTGCTCAGCGGTACACTCGATATGAACAGCGTTCAGAGTTCTTTGAAAACAGCGCTGGAAACAGAAGTTCAGGAGAACGCAATCGCGGCTTCAAATGGTGATTCATACACTGTTGACCTTGACAAGATTCTGCCTGATAGCAACACCAAGGTCGTTGCCGCTATGTATGTTCGTTACTATATGGGTAACAGTTTCTTTGCACACCCTGATGCTACAGGTCATGCAGAGGTTAAGGATGCTGTAATCGGTGTTATTAATAACCCTGAAAGTGAAAAGGATCAGGCTTTAAATGATTATCTGATTGTCAGCGTTCACGAAATTCATCAGTTACTTTGTGGTGCTAAAGGTCATACTGAGGTAATCGACAAAGCGGTTGCTCCTGATTGTGAAAACACCGGTCTCAGCGAGGGCAAGCACTGTTCACTATGTAATAAAGTTATTGTAGCTCAGGAAGTGGTTCCAAACCTTGGTCATACTGAGGTGATTGACGAAGCGGTTGCTCCTGATTGTGAAAACACTGGTCTCAGCGAGGGTAAGCACTGCTCAGTATGTAATAAAGTCTTTGTAGCTCAGGAAGTGGTTCCAAATCTTGGTCACACTGAGGTAATCGATAAAGGCTATGACGCAACATACGAAAACACAGGTCTGACTGATGGTTCTCACTGCTCAGTATGTAACAAAGTTCTCGTTGAGCAGGAGATTATCCCTGTACTTGTTAAGATAGGTGATGTTGACGGTGATGGAAATATCGCAATTATGGATGTTACAAAGATTCAGTTGCATATAGCAGTAATCACTACTATCGACGAAAGCAGAAAGCTTTGTGCAGACACAGACAGAGATGGTGTCATCACTATTATGGATGCTACAGCGATTCAGAACTACCTCGCTTCTATCATTGATAAGTTTTAAATTTTAAGTATTAAACCCAAAATTTCAGTAAAAATTAAATATTGAAGTATTAGTGAATGAGTCCGGTGCAGTACCGGACTCATTCTTTTCGATTAATAAAGAAATGCACCCAAAAAGCTAGACACTTTTTGGGTGCATTTCAATCACAATACGGGTTTTGTTTTGCTGTTTAGTATTACTTAAACGCGTCAATTATCTTTGCAAGGAAAAGCTGAATCTGAGTTACGTCCATAATCGAAACTCCTCCATCCTTGTCAGTATCAGCGAGGTCACACTGTCCAGGATTGAGCTTTGCCTGTGATGCAAGGTAAAGCTGGATTTCTGTCGCATCTAAAACGGAAATTTCTCCGTCTAAATCAACGTCGCCGACGTTGTAGCCGTTACCTTTTTCGACCGTAAATTCAACTTCGTTGATGCTCTTTGTTCTGCCTGCAGAGTTCTTTGTGTATACAACCGCTTTGTACTCACCTACAGGCAGTTCAAGCTGAGCATACATATCAGTATGGTCAGTAATTGTCATATATGTCTTTTCACTGCCATTTGTGTCTTTCTGGTAGATGTACAGGTCGTACGAATCAGTATATGGTGTCATACTCCACCATAGTGATGTAGGTTCAAACGATGTTCCAGGAGCACATTCGACATAAGTGCCCTGTGGTGCGCTGAGTTTATTGATGCTGAAATACTGGGACGCTGCGTTGTTATCAGTACCCATTCTTACGTTGGTTCCATCAGCATCACCAGGTGCAACATCAAGCGCAAGGTCATTACACATTGGTTTGAGTCGGTAAAGTCCCTCTTCGCCATAAACAGTCCACTGCTGTGCAGGTTTGTCGTTTGAAAAATACACGCCGACGTTTGTACCGGCAGTAGTACCGGACTTTGTCACATCAAGAGCAAGTCCATTGAACGCACTGGAGATTTTGTAGGTGCCGTTTTCTCTTTTTTCAAACAGCCAGAGCTGATTTTTATGGCCCGATATTGAGCGGATGGTCGCGTTACGATTCTCACAGTTCTCATCAGAATCATTTGTGAGAGCTTTACCTGTTGCATTGTTGATTATCGTTGCGTAGAACGAATCGCCGATATCAACAGGGTCCTCGGATTTATAGCGCAAAATACCCTCCCAGTTAGACCAGTTGTTGTATTTTACAGGGCAAATCTCCTTGCCTGTGCTATCGCCTGGGTCGTTATAATCAAAAATATCGTATGTACCGTCGTGAGCACCAACCTGCATATCATCACCGATGTAAATCTCGGTGTGGCTTCGGCTGTTCAAGAGAATATCACCGCGTTTTAAGTACTTTGATGTACTGAGGTCAATCTCTGTGTTAGGAATCCACTCAAAACCTTCGTTGATAAACGGCTGTTTCATATTGCCACAGTGAACTGCGTTTGTCAGCTTAAACCCAACGCTACGAAATGCCGAAATAACAAACGACGCACAGTCGTAGTCAGGGTTACCCCAACGGTTAGCCTGTGAATATCCGTGGCTGTCGTCAGCGGCTGTGTCGATTGCCCATTGTACTGCCTTTTCAATAGTAGCTGATGAAACCGCCGCGTTTGCCGGAATAATCATCACACTCAAAAGCATTGCAATAGCTAACATCGAAGAAATAATTTTTCTCATCGCGTGTCCTCCCTAGAAAATTGTTCTATATAAAATTATATTTTTCGGATTATAATTACATTTTAGCATATTAATTTCAAAAAGTTGTTAACATTCGGTAAAAAAATAATTTCAATTTTATCACAAACACGTATTTTATATATTTTCAATGTCATAAAAATATCGTAATACTATTGGAAAACGTGAGAAAATGTGATATATTATATACTAGATAAGTTTGTACTGAAAAGAGGTCTGAAATACTATGGCTATACTCACTAAAAAAGTAAGAGGAACCGAGGATGTGCTCCCAAAAGACAGCTACCGCTGGCAGTTTGTCGAGGACATTATGCGCAAGGAATCGTCCGCTTTTGGATATAAAGAAATCCGCACTCCTGTATTTGAACACACAAATCTGTTCGCACGAGGTGTGGGAGAGACAACCGACGTTGTACAGAAAGAAATGTACACATTTGATACAAAGGGTGGCGAGTCAATCACCCTTCGTCCTGAGGGCACAGCAGGTGCGGCAAGAGCACTGCTCGAGCACGCTATCTACAACGATGGTTTGCCTGTAAAAGCGAGCTACTTTGTATCATGCTACCGCTACGAAAAACCACAGGCAGGCAGATTAAGAGAGTTCCACCAGTTCGGACTTGAGTGCTACGGCACAAGTAACCCTGCGGCTGACGCTGAGCTCATCTGTGCAGCTAAGTCGATTTTTGACCGCTTACAGATTAAGAACTTACGTCTTGAGCTTAACTCAATCGGCTGTCCTGAATGCCGCAAAAAGTACCACGAAGCACTCAAAGAGTACTTTGAAAACTCGAAGGACGAGCTGTGCGAAACATGTTTAGGCAGACTTGAGAGAAATCCTATGAGAATTCTCGATTGCAAATCTCCTGTTTGCTCAAAGATTGCAGAAAACGCACCAAAGGTGCTCGACTATCTTTGTGACGAGTGTGCTGACCACTTTGAAAAGGTCAAAGCACTGCTCGACAAAGCTCAGGTTGAATACATAGTCAACCCTACTATCGTTCGTGGCCTTGACTATTACACAAAAACTGTTTTCGAATTTGTTTCAACTGACATCGGCGCGCAGGCAACTGTTTGCGGTGGTGGTAGATACGACGGTCTTATCGAACAGCTTGGCGGACAGCATATGCCATCTCTTGGTTTTGCTCTTGGTATCGAGCGTCTGCTCATGCTGATGGATGCACAGGGCATCGAGATTGACAAACCAAACACCTGTGACATCTACTTTGCATCAATGGGCGATAACGCACAGGCAAAGGCGTTTGAGCTGACACAGGCAGTACGTTCAGCATCACTTTACGCTGAATGTGACGTTGTTGGCAGAGGACTGCGAGCTCAGATGAAGTACGCTGACAAAATCGGCGCTAAATTCTCGGTTGTAATCGGTGACAACGAGATTGAAGAAAACAAAGCCAAGCTCAAAAATATGCAGACTGGCGAGCAGACAGAAGTTTCTTTAGGCGACGATTTCCTCACACAGTTTTATGATGCACTTTTTGATGCACAGAACAAACAGGATTTTTGACAAGGAGTGAATATATATGGCAGAATTTATGACAGGTCTTAAAAGATCACATTACTGCGGTGACCTTCGAATCACTGATGTAGATAAGGAAGTTACCGTTTGCGGTTGGGTACAGCGTCAGCGTGACCTCGGTCAGCTCATCTTCATCGATTTGAGAGACCGCACAGGTATCGTTCAGCTCGCGTTCAATGACTCAACTGATAAAGAAATTTTTGAAAAAGCTTTCTCAGCTCGTAGCGAATACGTGCTTTGTGCAAAGGGTATTGTGCGTGAGCGTAGCTCAAAGACAGACAAGGTTGCAACAGGCGACATCGAAATCGAGGTTACAGACCTGAGAGTACTCTCAAAGGCTCACACACCTCCTTTTGAAATTGTTGATGACTGCAAAACAAGTGAGGACATCCGCCTTAAGTACAGATATCTCGATTTACGCAGAAAACCTCTGTTCGACAACCTCTATATGCGTTCAAAAATCGCTAAGGTTGCAAGAGATTACTTCTACGAGAACGGCTTTATCGAGATTGAAACACCAATGCTCATCAAGTCAACTCCAGAAGGTGCAAGAGACTACCTTGTCCCATCCCGTATTCACAACGGTAAGTTTTACGCACTTCCACAGTCACCACAGATTTATAAACAGCTTTTGATGCTCTCCGGCTTTGACCGTTATATCCAGCTTGCAAAGTGCTTCAGAGACGAGGACCTGCGTGCTGACCGTCAGCCTGAGTTCACTCAGATAGATATGGAGCTTTCTTTCGTTGATGTTGAGGACATCTTAGAAATCAACGAAGGTCTTTTCAAGAGACTTTTCAAAGAAGTTCTCGGTCAGGAACTTGAAACTCCATTTGAGCGTATGACATACAAGGATGCTATGAATAAGTACGGCTCAGACAAACCTGATGTTCGTTTTGATATGCAGATTCAGGACCTTTCTGACCTTGTTAAAGACTGCGATTTCAAAGTGTTCACTGACGCTGTAGCTAACGGCGGTTCTGTAAGAGCAATCGTTGCAAAGAACGCTGCTTCAACTCTCACCCGTAAAGAAATCGACAAATTAACAGAATTTGTGCGCGGTATCGGTGCAAAGGGTCTTGCTTTTGTAAGATGGGTTGATGACACTCCTGCTTGCTCATTTGCTAAATTTATGAAAGAAGGCGAGCTCGAAAACATCCTCTCAACTGTTGGTGCTGAAAAGGGCGACGTTGTGTTAATCGTTGCTGACAAAGACAACGTTACACTTTCAACTCTCGGCGCTCTCAGACTCAATGTTGCTAAAAAGCTCGACATCATCCCTGATGTGTTCAAGTTCGTATGGATTGTTGACTTCCCATTCTTTGAATATGATGAAGAGAGTGGCGAGTGGCTTGCTATGCACCATCCGTTCACAATGCCAAAAGAAGAGTGTCTGGAATACCTCGACACAGACAAGGGCAAGGTTATTGCAAAAGCGTATGACCTGACTTTAAACGGTACAGAGCTTAGTTCAGGTTCGATCCGTATCACAGACTACGAGCTTCAGCAGAAAATGTTCAGAGCTCTCAAGCTCACTGACGAAGAAATCGAAGCAAAGTTCGGATTCCTCGTTGAAGCGTACAAGTACGGTGCACCACCACACGGCGGTATGGGTATCGGTCTTGACCGAATCGCTATGATTTTATGCAAGTGCGATTCTTTAAGAGATGTTACTGCATTCCCTAAGGTTCAGAACGCTAGCGAACTCATGAGCGAGTGTCCTGCATGTGTTGATACAGAAAGTCTCGATGTTTTAGGTATCGAACTTAAATCACAGGAAGAAACTGAATAATTTTACACTATAAAAATAACAGGACTGCATAAAAAGCAGTCCTGTTTTACGTTACAAAAAAAAGGACTATCTAAACGGATAGTCCTTTCATTATTTTTATCAAAGTGATTCAATAAGCTGAGCTACAAAAAGCTGAATCTGTGTTGAGTCCATGATGGAAATTTGACCATCTCTGTCAGCATCGGCTACTGAAAGTTTATCTTCATCAATGAATGTGATTGATGCGATATGGAGCTGAATTGCAGTAGCATCTATGATTGAAACATCGCCGTCGCCGTCAACATCACCCACAATGTACTGTGGTGCAGTTGGAGTCTGAGTTTCAGATGGAGTTTCTGTTTCAGATGATGGCTGAGTCTCAGATGGTGTCTGTGTCTCAGATGGTGTCTGTGTTTCGCTTGGCAACTCGTCTGTTGGCTTTTCAGTAGGAACTGATGGCTGTTCGCCCATAGATTCAAACACTCTTTCGTATTTATCAGCATAAGCTTTTGCGGTTGAATTATCATAACCACAGATAACAGCAGACTGTGGTACAGTAAACTCGCTGTCAAAAATCTCACATTCACCGTTGAGGAAAGTGATTTTTTCAACAATGCTCTCAATAAAAGCGTTCTCATTTACTTTAACAACAGTAACAGGAATAGTCACGTTCTTAAGAGTTTCATTTAACATAAATGCAAACTCATCAATCACAGTAACTTTGTAGCTGTCAATAGTTTCAGGAATGCTAAGCTCAACATCGCTGCCGCTGTAGCCCACGATTTTTGCATCTGTCGAACCAAGTACAGTGTAAGTATAGTCACCACTTACATAGTAAACCGGCTCAACATCTGTTGCATTTGAACCAAATACTACAGTAGCAAAAATACTGATAATAATCACAGCACTTAATAAAATCGGTAATACTTTTTTCATAACGTTCCACCTTGTATTTTATCTTCATATTTTACAAAACAATATCTATATCA
>JAZSHE010000133.1:0-2248 GCA_045533085.1 Ruminococcus sp. | reverse complement strand
CATTATAAAACACCTTTTGTAGATAAAATATCGTCTGCAAACTTGCTGTCGATTTCGACAGCTTCTTTTATAGTTCTGGCAACAGATTTGAAGGTACCTTCAATAATGTGATGAGAATTCTTGCCGTCCAGTTGTTTGATGTGTAATGTGCACTCTGCATTTCTTATGAATCCATAGAAAAACTCTTCAGCAAGCTCTGTATCAAATGTACCAACTTTTTCAGCAGGGATATCCAAATCGTAGTTCAGATAAGCTCTGCCTGAAAAATCTATAGCAGATAAAATCAGTGTTTCGTCCATTGGTAATATCATATATCCATAGCGTTTAACACCTTTTTTGTCACCAAGAGCTTCTTTGAATGCTAAACCCAGCGAGATGCCGATATCCTCAACTGTGTGATGATCATCAACATCAGTATCACCAACACATTTCACATCTAAGTCGAATCTGCCATGCTTAGCAAATAAAGTTAACATATGATTTAAAAAACCACAGCCTGTATCGATATTACTTACACCACTTCCGTCAATATTGAGCGAAAGCACTATGTCAGTTTCAGCTGTTTTGCGATTTATTGTAGAGGTTCTCATTGTAATTCCTCCAGAGTTTCTTTGATTTTTTCTATAAAAACAGTCATCTGTTGTATACTGCCAACAGTAATTCTGTTATAAGCGGTTAGTTTATCTTTATCAAAATGGCGGATAAGTACACCTTTTTCCTTGAGTTTAAGATAAATATCCTTACCATCTATACTATCGTGTCTAGCAAAAATAAAATTAGCAGAGCTGTTAGTCATTGTGAAACCGAGTTTTTTTAATTCGTCAACTGTCCACTCTCTTGCTTGTATGATTTTTTTGCAATTATCCATACAATATTCATCGTCGATGAGAGTGCCAACTCCAGCCGCCATTGACAGAGAATTTACGTTATATGGATTTGTTGAATATTTAATAGTATTCAGGTCCTGAATTAGCTTTTTGTTGCCAATTCCAAAACCAAGTCGACCACCAGCAAGTGAACGTGATTTTGAGAAGGTCTGTGTTACTAACAGATTATCGTACTTTTTTGTGAGCCCAACTACACTGTCAGCACCAAAATCAACATAGGCTTCATCAATAACAACAACGTTGTCAGGATTTGCTTTTACAATTTCTTCGATTTGAGAAACAGCAAGCGTAATACCTGTAGGTGCATTAGGGTTAGCGATAAAAACAGTTCCACCTGCATTTTTGTAATCTTCAATGTTGATTGTAAAATCATCATTGAGTGGAACTTCTCTGTATGGCAAGTTGTTAATCTGAGCGAATACAGTGTAAAACCCGTATGTTATATCAGGAAAAACAGCAGGTGTGTGTTCATCACAAAAAGCCATAAACGCAAAGTTCAGAACCTCGTCAGAACCATTTGTGAAAAGTATTTCATCTTTGTTAACACCGAATCTCTTAGTAGCATACTCAACCAATTCACGACACTCAGGGTCAGAGTAAAGCTGTAAATTCATAGCAGCTTTTTCAACAAAACTCTGAGCAGTAGGAGAAGGGGGGAAAGGGGATTCGTTTGTGTTAAGTTTTATGTATTGGGTATCTTTAGGCTGTTCACCTGGGGTGTATGGCTCTAAAGAACTATATTTTGAACTAAAGAAGCGACTCAATCTTATTCCTCCGTGCGTATAATTGCGCTCTTAGCGTGAGCTGTAAGACCTTCTTTTTCAGCAAAGAAAGCAACGTCCTTCGCAACTCTGTTGAGAGCATCTTTTGTATAGTAAGTATACTGTGTTTTCTTAACAAAATCATCAACAGAAAGAGGGCTTGAAAATTTTGCAGTACCTGAAGTAGGCAGTGTGTGGTTAGGACCAGCGAAATAGTCACCGAGAGCCTCAGGACAATTTCTTCCCATAAATATAGATCCTGCGTGACGAATGCTGTCAAGATAATCAAAAGGATTATCAACGCATAACTCAAGATGTTCAGGAGCAATCTCATTTGATAATTCAATTGCAGATGCTAAATCATCGCAAACTATGATTTTACCATAATTTTCTATTGATTCTCGTGCAATATCTTCCCTTAGTAATAATGGAAGTTGTTTTTCAATTTCTTCCTGAACTTTTTTTGCAAGTTCTGTTGAATCGGTTATTAAAACAGCATTGGCAAGTTTATCATGTTCTGCCTGAGATAAAAGGTCTGCAGCAACATAAGATGGATTACTGTTTTTATCTGCAATTACTAAAATTTCGCTTGGCCCTGCA
>JAZSHE010000131.1:0-1589 GCA_045533085.1 Ruminococcus sp. | reverse complement strand
ATTATACCCCATCCATCCGAAAAAGTCAATCTACAGAAAGGCGATGTTTTCAATGTTCTTCACCCTATTTCTCGAAAACTCCTCCGGCGACCGTATCGACATGACCACGACCGCCAACCAGTACATGACCTCAAAAATCTCTGGTCTGCACCCACCACCAGGTACAGTCAGCACATCTTCATATGCCGGTATGGACGGCAGTTACCTCAACAACGCTTTCATCGAAAAGCGAAATCTTGTTATCAGCTTTGAAATGCGTGGTGTGGGGATTGAAAAACGTCGTCACGCTTTATATCGTGTAGTAAAGCCGTCAAGATATATAAAGGTTTTCTACAAAACTTCCGGTATTGATGTGTACACCGAAGGTTATGTGGAAACCTGTGAAATTGACAATTTCACGAATAAAATAAGCGGGCAGATTTCCATTCTCTGCCCAGACCCATACTGGTACAGCAACTCTGCTATTCACGCTTGTTATAGTCGTGTTTCGGGTGGGTTTATTTTTCCGTTTCCGCAGAGTGATGAGAGGTTCGTTCTTGGCAGTTACAGCACTACTGATAACATCTTAATTAACAATGACGGTGATGAAACAGGATTTATTATTCAGATTGAAGCACTTGATACTGCAACAACTCCAACCATATATAACGCTGACACGGGTGAATATCTGCAAATTAAGGGTGAAATTCAGCGTGGTGACATCATTACGATTTCCACTAAAACAGGCAATAAAACGGTTACTCTTACCCGAAACGGTGTGGACAGCAATATCATCAATCAGCTTGTTGCGGGCTCTACCTGGCTTACGCTCCGTGAGGGGTTGAATACTTTTCATGTACAGGCTGTCCGTAATGTTAAGAATCTGAAAATCACGCTGATGCACACAAATGCGTACTTGGGGGTGTAATATGCTGATTGAAGTTTATGAAATGAGCACAACTGAATCGGGTATGACGATTACCCTTACAGCTATATGTGACAGTTTTTCCAGTCTGCTCTGGGATGTACAGTATTTTGACTGTGGAAATTTCGAGGTGTATATCGCTGCAAATGCACGAAATTTTGAGATTTTTCAAACAGGTAGAATTGTCGGTCGGGATGACGACAAGCAGCATTACGGCATTATTGAATCTGTAAAGCTTGAAACTGATACAGAAAATGGCGACTATCTGACGGTAACAGGCAGATTTCTTATGTCAATTCTTTCTCGTAGAATCATTTATCCTACGCTGTCTTTTTCTTCGCTTACAAGCTATGAAGATATGGTTCGGCTTGCTGTTTATCGTAACTGTATGCAGTCTGGTAACCGTCTGATTCCGGGACTTAGGCACGGCAATACTTACGGTGATTGTTGGGGAAAGAAATCCAGATTACAGGTGTCCTACGAAAACCTTATGGAATGGATTTTCAAAATTTGTGAAATGGTCGGAGGTACTGCAAATATTCGATTGCAAGAAACAACTGCCGGAAGTAGTGTGTATACTATGATGCTTGACCTATCACAAGGCAGGGACAGGAGTGTTTTGCAGGAGGATAACGCACATATTGTGTTCTCGGATTCATACTGCAATCTACTGACATTCGATTAC
>JAZSHE010000027.1:0-10231 GCA_045533085.1 Ruminococcus sp. | reverse complement strand
TTGATTATATTTTCTTTATAAAAAAGGAGAAGTAATATGAAAAAATCTAAAAGTATACTATGGGGTATCGTTTTAGTTCTGGCAGGTATTCTGCTCGCGGCTAACTCTTTTGACCTCATCCAATTCGACATTTTCTTTGATGGCTGGTGGACACTTATTATCATCATTCCATGCTTTATCGGCATTTTCACAGATGCTGACAAAACAGGTAACCTTGTCGGTTTCTGTATTGGTGTTTTTCTGCTTTTATGCTGTCAGAATCTACTGAGCTTTGATTTGCTGTTGAAACTTCTGTTCCCGATAATTATCGTTATCGTTGGTTGCAAGATGATTTTTGGCACGTTCAGAAGCAATAAAAGTCAGAAAGTTATGAACAGTGTTGTTTCAAACGGCGGTCAGGTTAAGAACGTAAACGCTACTTTCTCAGGTCAGGATGTTATCTACAACATGGGCGAAGAGTTCACCGGAGCTGAGTTGAACGCTGTTTTCGGTGGCATCAAATGTGACCTTCGAAACGCTACAATCAACAAAGATTGCGTTATCAAATGCTCTTCAATTTTCGGTGGCATCGATATTTTTGTGCCACAGAATGTAAATGTCAAGGTGAACTCAAATTCTATTTTCGGCGGTGTTTCAAACAGAGCAAACAACACTTCTGCTAACAATGTTACTGTGTATATTGAGAGTACATGCCTGTTCGGAGGAGTTGAAATTAAATGACAGAAACACAGAAAATTATAAAAGCTTTTGCGATTGCGTTAGCAGTTTTTCTGATTGTTGCAATCTTTGGCGGAATTTTTATGAGTTTGTCGTTTATTTCTGCTGTATTTACTGATAGTGACGACGTCGTTGTCAGCGAAGTTTCTGATTACACGCTAGGCGATGTAAATAGACTTTACATAGACATGCAGGCGGCTGACCTTGAAATAAGGAGAGGTTCAGTCTTTTCGTTAGAAACAAATCATGATTATCTCGATGTTGAAGAGTCTTCGGGTTCTCTGAGACTGAGAGAAACAAGACGCTCATGGAAAATCACAGATAAAGGATATAAGGTCGTGCTCACAGTTCCGGAAAAAACGGTTTTTGACAGTGTGACAATTAACACAGATGCAGGCAGACTCACGCTCAACGACTTCAGCACAAAGATGTTGAAGCTGAGCGTCGGAGCTGGCGAGGTTGTTATCAACAATGTTACTTCAACTGACAAAACCGATTTTGAAGGCGGGGCAGGAGAGGTGACAATCAGCGGATGTTCGTTTGCTGACCTTGATATGAACATTGGTGTCGGCGCATGTACTATGACAGCTGCACTTGTTGGTGATAGCGAAATTGAATGTGGCGTTGGCGCTAGTGATTTCAAATTTATTCGTACACCTGAAACTGACTACACAATCTCAGTTGACAAAGGTCTGGGTGCAGTAACAGTTGACGGCAAATCAGTGAGTGACGAAGAGTCTATTGGATTTGGCGAGAACGAAATTGAAATCAAATGTGGTGTCGGCGAAGTTGACGTGGAGTTTGTTAACGGATAAGCATCACAAAAATTAATAAAGACATTAAATAAAGCACTCGGCGAGTAAAATCACCGAGGGCTTTTTTAGTACGAGTGTTTAATGTAATATGTAGTTTAGTCCCATCAACAGATACAGCGGCCCAAGACAGTACACCATAAACATTTCTTCGTGCGCCACCTTCTTTTTAAAACAATCTGTGAGCAACAATAACTCAAGAGCATACGCAGCAGTACCGCAGAAATACGCAATAGCCTTTAGAATATGATACACACTCTCCATAAAGAACGAGCATACAAACAGCACAGCAGCCGCACCAACAAACAGGTTGCGTATATACAGCATCACATAAGCGACTTTAGGATGCCTGCTTTTTGTCAACTCCTCAGCGTCAGGTGTAGTTACGTCAACAGTATGCTTGAATTTACGAAATATTTTCGACAAAAATTTCTTCCACATGATAATCTCCCGGACTTTAAATATATTAAAACTATATATTATTTGTCGCATACTGTCAATGAGTATACTATTCACCTGCTATGTTTTTACATACACCGATGTGTGTTTGCAGGGGGATAGCGACCTTCGGTAGGCTTAGTTTGCTATTTTTTCAAATACCTTTTGTTTTTTGCATACAACTATGCAATTTTTTTCCTTTTTTCGCTATAAGTGAGAGGGTATCTCGAAAATAGTAAAGAGGTGAAAAATTTGAAAGAACACGGATTTATAAAGCTTGACAGATGCATTGAGGATAATCGCTGGTATAAGGTGCCAAACACGTGTCATTTGTACATATATTTACTTATGAATGCTAATTTTAAAAAGGGTAAGTTTGAGTTGCATACTATCGAGCGTGGACAGCTTGTTACAAGCCTTAAACATCTGAGCTATAACACAGGTTTGTCAGTTCAAGAGGTGCGAACAGCTCTGAAACATTTAAAGTCAACACACGATATAACAATCGAAACAACCACAAAATACTCGATTATTACTGTGAATAATTACGAAAAGTTTGCAGCATCAACACACGTTTCAACAAGCAACCAACAAACGACCCACACGCAAACAACATGCGAGCAACAACAATATAATAAGAATAATAAGAAAAATAATAGTAAGAAGGGAATAAATAATTGTTCAAATGAAGGTAAAAGTTTTTATGAAATTATGTTTGAAAAGAAGTCGCTGTTCAACGACTAGTGCCAATAGCACAGAAAGGTGAGAGGTGTAACAAAAAAATCCTGAAGAAGCCAAGCTGTATCGACTTACATATTATTGACAAACAAAAGAAAAGAGCAGGGTATACCTGCTCAAAACTTTACTTTGAAATTAATATTCTTTGTATACTGAAATTGATGGACTTCCATCACTGGAAACGGTTGCTTTAATGGTGAATTTATAATTCTCAAAATCATCAGCATAGTCGTCTACATATCCAGACATGTTGCCGTTGATTTCAACTTCCCACGAGCCATCGTCGTTTTGGTATGCTTCACTTGTACCATATTGTGGTGAATAAAAGTTGTTGAACCCTAATTCATAAGCAATAAGTTGTTCAGTACTAAAAGGAGTACCGCTGTTATAATTTTTAACAGCATTTATAGCTTCAGATGAAGAAGTGATTTGTTTTCCATAATCTGAGTCTGTACTTCCGCCAGATGAACAGCCTTTGATAGAAAATATTACTATTATCAATATAATAACAAAGATAATAATTCCAACAATGGCTTGCTTGGTATTTTTCTTTTCTGTTTTTAAATTCTCTATTTGCTGTTCATAATCAGTGATTTTAGATGCTGAATCTTTATAATCTCCAAGTTCTTTTAGCTTGCTAATACTGAATTCAAATGCATTAATTGTTCCTTCTTTTGCACAATTAATAGCGTGTTCATAAAGTTCCATTTTTTGAGAATCTGATAAATTCTCGTTAACAGTTGGTTTGCTATCAGCAGTAGGATTATTAGTTGGATTGTTGCTGAGCGGTTTTTGCTCAGTATTAAGCAGATTTGCTGTAGAGGTACTATTTTGATTAGTTGTTATCGATTCAGTGATTATGTGCGTAGGACATCCACACTCAGGACAAGCAGGAGCTTTATCTGAAAAGTTCTTGCCACATTCAGGACATGTAATTAAAGCCAAAAAAATCAACCTTTCTGCATTAAATTCTCCACCGCTATTTTTAGAGCTTGTGGAACACCTTGCATTTTACATATTTTGTAAAAAATACTGTATAAATTATATACATATATAAAAAACAAGTCAATAGATTTGTTGGATTTGCAACAAAAACTTACTTTATGGTAGGAAAGGGGACTGCTATAGCGGTGTAGGGTTATGAGATGTTATTGTAATCATTATATATTTACAAAAAGCTTTTTACAAAACAAAAACCGCTTAGATTTCTCTAAGCGGTTAATGGTGACTCATCGGAGATTCGAACTCCGGACACCTTGATTAAAAGTCAAGTGCTCTGCCAACTGAGCTAATGAATCGAGTGGGGTGGATAATCGGATTCGAACCGATGGTCTCCAGTGCCACAAACTGGCGCTTTAACCAACTAAGCTATACCCACCATATGGCGCGCTGAAAGGGACTCGAACCCCTGACCTACTGCTTAGAAGGCAGTTGCTCTATCCAGCTGAGCTATCAGCGCATACCTGACGAAAACGTATTATTTTCATCAGCCTTAATATTATATAAAATCTTACACGATTTGTCAATAGTATATTTGATATTAATCTACTATTTTTTTGACAAATTTAAAATTATTTTTGCTGTTTGATAACTTTCAAACGTGAAAATTCTTCTCGTTCCTTTTCATCAAGCGCGTCTGTGATAGTTTTGACAGCATTTTCGAACTTTGGAATCATGATGTTCTTCAGAGCGTTTGCACGTTTCTGAGTCTTTTTGATTGAATCAGCAAGTCTGTAAACGCTGTTTTCAATCTCTGCAAGCTCAACAGTGAGAGTCTTTACGCGCATAAATTTCATCTGGGCTTCATCAAGCGCCGAGTTTGACGATGCAAGACCATAGTGTAACTCGTTTTTCTCGCTTTTGTCAACGCTGAGAATAGGAATCTCAACACCCATAACACTGCGATAGTCAAGACTGATTGAGTTATCAATCGGAATCGACAGCGATATCTCGTCACAAAAACCAAGCGTTATGTTCGCTTTCTGCAAGGCGAGATATGCGTCGTTGAAAGCAGAGTCGATACTGCTCTGGATTTCATTTGCTCTATCGATGAGCATCATCATTTCGCGGATAAGTATATTACGTTTTCTGTCCAAAAGCTCATAGCCTACCTTTGACAGCTGTAATGATTTCTTTGTGCTTATCAGGTTACCTTTGGTTGGTGCAACATTGAGCGCCATAATATACTCTCCTTTCTGGTTTATACTTTTTCGACGTAGTATTTGTCGAGCAACTTATCATCAACTCGGTCAAGCTCTGACTTTGGAAGGTTAGAGAGCAATCTCCAACCCAGGTCAAGGCTCTGTTCGATAGTTCTGTTTTCAGTATTTCCCTGATTTACAAACATACTCTCAAACTGTTTGCCGAATTCGATGTATTTTTTGTCAATAGGGGAAAGCTCCTCCTCGCCGATAACCGACGCAAGGCTTCGTGCATCGATAACTCGTGCGTATGAAGCGAAAAGCTGGTTAGCAAGACCCTGATGGTCCTCTCGTGTGTATCCTTCACCGATACCGTCTTTCATCAGACGTGACAGTGACGGAAGAACGTTAACAGGAGGGTAGATACCCTGACTCTGCAACATTCTGTCAAGAACAATCTGTCCCTCGGTGATGTAACCAGTAAGGTCGGGTACAGGATGTGTGATGTCATCGTTAGGCATTGTGAGGATAGGAATCTGAGTAACAGAACCCTTTGAACCTTTAATCATACCTGCTCTTTCGTACATAGAAGCAAGGTCAGAGTAAAGATAACCAGGATAACCCTTACGTCCCGGAATTTCACCCTTTGATGAGCTGAACTCTCGAAGAGCCTCTGCGTACGATGTCATATCTGTCATAATAACAAGAATGTGCATATCAAGTTCAAACGCAAGATACTCAGCAACTGTCAGCGCACACTTTGGTGTGAGCATACGCTCGATAATAGGGTCGTTTGAAAGATTGAGAAGCATAACAACCCTTGACATAACGCCGCTTTCTTCAAAGCTCTTTTTGAAGTACTGTGCAACGTCGTTCTGTACACCCATAGCGGCAAATACGATACCGAAGTTGGATGAATCAGCACCGCTGATTTTAGCCTGACGTACAATCTGAACAGCAAGCTCGTTGTGTTTCATACCAGAGCCTGAGAAGATAGGGAGCTTCTGGCCACGGATGAGTGTCATCAGTGTGTCAATGCTTGAAATACCGGTGTTGATGTAGTTTCTAGGATAAATACGTGAAACAGGGTTGATTGCTGTTCCGTTGATGTTGCGTCGCTTTTCAGGGAAAATATCGCCGAGTCCGTCGATAGGTTTGCCTGCACCGTTTAACACTCTACCCATAATTTCAGGGGAGAGCGGCATCTCCATCGGTCTGCCTGTCAGTCTTGTTTTTGTGTTATTCAGACTGAGTGCACGGGAACCCTCAAAAACCTGAACAACAATCCTGTCGCCTTCAATCTGTACAACTCGTCCCTGACGTTTTGTACCGTCCTCCAGCTCTATGTCAACGATTTCTTCAAAGGAAACACCTTTAACGCCATCAATAACGACAAGCGAACCGTTGATTTCTTTTACGCCAACGTAATCAATAACCATAGCATTTCCTCCTTACTTAGTGATAGAGTCGATTTTTTCATCGATTTCTTTGATGTATTCGTCAAACAGCTCAAGTCTGTTGTTAGGAATATCGTACTTCATCTTGGTCAGTTTATCAAAAAGACCAAGCTCAATAACTCTTGAGATAGGGATAGCAAGACTTACAACGTGCTTTGCTCTCTTGTGAAGATGTAAGATAGTCTTCATCATCAGCATCTGCTTTTCAAGAGAAACGAAAGTATCATCCTTGTGGAAAGCGTTCTGCTGTAAGAAGCCGACACGGATTACTCTTGCTGTTTCAATAACGAGCTTCTGGTCATCAGGAAGAACATCGGAGCCGATGAGCTTAACGATTTCCATCAATCTGTTTTCTTCAGCCAAAAGCGCAGAGATGCTGCTTCTGTAGTCGATAAATTCTTTGCCGAGGTTTTCTTCGAACCATGGGTCAAGGTCTGTGAAATACTCGCTGTAGCTGTCCATCCAGTTGATAGCAGGATAGTGACGTGCGTAAGCAAGCGCTTTGTCGAGTGCCCAGAAACAACGTGTGAATCGCTTTGTGTTCTGGGTTACAGGTTCAGAGAAGTCAGAACCCTGTGGGGATACAGCGCCGATGATGGTGACAGATCCTTCTTTGTCGCACAGAACATTTGCTCTGCATCCACGCTCGTAGAACTCAGAAAGTCGTGATGGAAGATATGCTGGGAAGCCTTCTTCGGCAGGCATTTCTTCGAGTCGACCGGAAATCTCTCTGAGTGCCTCAGCCCAACGTGATGTAGAGTCAGCCATAATTGCAACATTGTAGCCCATATCACGATAGTATTCAGCGAGTGTGATACCAGTGTAGATGGAAGCCTCACGAGCCGCAACAGGCATATTTGATGTGTTAGCAATCAGAGTTGTACGATATGTCATCGGACAGTTGTTCTTTGGATCGATGAGTTCGGAGAACTCCTGAAGAACCTGACTCATCTCGTTACCACGTTCGCCACATCCGACGTAAACGATGATGTCAGCGTCACACCATTTAGCAAGCTGATGCTGGGTCATTGTTTTGCCTGTACCGAATCCACCAGGAATAGCCGCTGTGCCACCCTTTGAGATAGGGAAGAGTGTGTCGATGATACGCTGACCTGTAATAAGCGGAACAGATGCAGTGAGTCGCTCTTTTACAGGGCGTGGTGTACGGATAGGCCACTTCTGACACAATGTCAGCTCGTGGATATTTCCGTTTTTATCTTTGATTTTAGCGACAGTATCAAAAAGTTTGTACTGTCCGTTTTTAGCAGTAAAAACAACCTCGCCACTCAGTGTAGGAGGTACCATACACTTGTGAGTGATGATGTCTGTTTCTGGTAAGGTTGCGTAAATTTCACCACCGTTTAAGTAGTCGCCGACTTTTGCGGTGATTGTAACATCCCACAGCTTTTCTGTATCAAGAGGAGATACCGATGAACCTCTGTTGATGAAAGCACCTTCGGTTTTCTCAATCTCTGAAAGCGGACGTTCAATACCGTCAAAGATATTGTTCAGTATGCCGGGACCGAGAAGGACATTCATCGGAGCTTTTGTACCGACAATAGGGTCACCTGGTCTGAGGCCTGTTGTTTCCTCGTAAACCTGAACAGTGGTCATTTCGTTGTTGATGCCGATGATTTCTCCGACGAGCTTTTCTTCACCGACATATACCATCTCCATCATAGAGAAGTCGGTGGCACCTTTAACGGTTACGACAGGACCATTGATACCATAAATGCAGTTTTCTGTCATAATCACACCACCTTAAGTCCTGAGTTTTCAGCAAACCATACACGCTGGTCGCTGAGCTTTGTATCAAGTGTATCGTCAGCAACGATGTTCATCAGTTCGCAGTATGCTTTGATACCGCCCAGAGTGATAGTGCTGTCAGCACAAACCTCGCAGTTGCCGATGATGCTTTTTATAATGTCTGCTTTATCAAGATCGCTTTCTTTTACAAAAACCTTGCAGTTGTTGGTTTTTACAATCTCAGCGATTTTTTCAGCGCTTTTTCTGATGTAGTCAACATACTGTGGTGAACACACAAAGCTTTCGAGCTTTGCTGTTGCGTCAGCAAAAACCTTTTCAACGATTTCGTTACGCTTGATGAAAAGATTCTTTCTGCTTTCCTGTTCACGCTTTGCAGTATCGCTGACAATCTGCGCTTTTTTGACTGCAATTTCTTTCTGAATGAGAGCATAAGCGTCTTCGATAGCTTCTTTTGTAGCTTTTTCAATTTCCGTCTTACGGAACTCTTCAGCCTCAAGTCTGATAGCGTCGCTCTGCTCTTTTGCGTATTTGTTAATCGCTCTTAAGAAACTGCTTGTTTTCTGATTCTGGTTCATATACTAGCCTTCTTATTATTTGTATTTAATAAAAATAAGCGGATAAATTACATTTTTACACCGATAGCATCCTGTACGTATTTTGTGATACTGTCCTTTGTACGGCCGTTGCCGTGACGGTCAGGAATTTCGATGATAAGCGGTTGTCTGTTGTGAAGCTTGATGTCATAAATCTTGTCATGGCACAGCTTCATCAGAGTTTCTGTCATCAGAATAACGGCTACATCATCCATTTTGAGAGCGTCATCAAGCGCTTTTTCAACGTGGTGGGGTTTGTGTACAACAACACCGTCAACACCAGCAAGACGCATACCCATCAGTGTATCAACGTTATCGCTGATAAGATACATTTTCATGTTAATCGTCCTTTTATCAGAGACTTGAGATAATCATGATTGAAATAAGCATACCATAAAGCGCACAGCCTTCACCGAGAGCTACGAAGATGATTGACTTACCGAAGTTCTTTGGATCCTCACTTGTAGCGCCGATAGCAGCAGGAGCAGAACCACCAACAGCGATACCGCCACCGATACATGAAAGACCGGTTGAGATACCTGCAGCGATGTAACCAAGACCTGTTGCATTTGAAGCAGCAGTCTGTGCTACAGCAGTAGCGTCAGCAGCATGAGCAACAATAGGACAAACAGCACAGAAAGCAAACACAGCACAGAAAGAGAGAATCTGTGTCAGAACTGTTCTTTTAGGGCTCTTGCCTTTTTCGAAAGCCTTGATTGATACGAGTACAGAAATTACTAAAAATGCAGCCGGAATAAATAACAATAAATAATCTAACATGATAGTTTCCTCCAAATAACCAAAAATAAATCAGTCGTTTTTAACTTTGACAGGCGAGTATGGTCTGCCGTCACCTATATAGAAACGTGAGAACATCTCGTAGTACTCAAGTCTTAAAACCTGAATTCCGACAAGAAGTGCCTCGAGTCCTGCAACAATAAGGTTGCCGACGATGATAGTGATGACCGAGCCTGTAGCACCGAACATTGAAGCCAGTACAAATACAACCTGCATCATACCTGCGTGAACAAGTACGAAAGCACCAACTCGTAAGAAGCTCATTGTATTTGTAACGTAAGAAAGACAAACCTCGAACAACTCAAAGAAGTTGTCAACAAAGAATTCGCCCATCTTTTCAGGGAGCCAGTCTTTTTTGCCTTCAACAAGGTGGGAGAGAGGCTCTCTCATAAATACCAGTAAAAGCGGAATAACAATCAGGAAAATGATGTATGCAACATTCATAATCTTGATGCCGAGCACCATTGAGCACACAAGACCTATTACAAGTGAAGAATAGAACGTAAGTCCACAGATACCGTTGACGCCAAAAATAGCGCCGCCGATGTCTTTTCGCTTGAAGCACGAGTAGATGTTAAGACACATCGCAACCATAACAAGAACCATACCAATTCCTACAGCAGAGTAGATGATGGTCATTGTCCAGTGTGATTCCATGACCTCAATCGGTTTTTCTTCCAGTCCGAACAGCGCGTGATACATCGGGTCAAGTACATGCTCAAATCCGAATACGCTGCCGAATACAAAGCCGAATATAGTCGATGATATCG
>JAZSHE010000079.1:0-11624 GCA_045533085.1 Ruminococcus sp. | reverse complement strand
CACAGTGCACAAGCACTGTGGGGATTTGAGTTTTTAATTATTCGAACGGATCGTCTGTTGGAGCAAATTCGGAAGGTACTACTTCCTCAGATGGGTCATAAGTACTTGGACCGAGAACATCAGCGATAAGTCTGATGTTAACCAGCTCAAACTCCGGTTCTATATATGTTTTTTTCATATTTACCCTCCGCTATTAGTCGCTTTCAACAGGTGCTGTAGCCTCTTTATAGAAGTTGACAAACTCAGCATTACCAAGGTAAACCTTGTTGTTTGTAACATCAATTACATAAGGAACAGCTGTAAAAGCATACTCACGATAGTAGTGTGTTTTACTTACAATCTTACTATTATCGTATCTCAAGATATAGTCAATACGGTTAAGGTTTGTAAGTGTAGATTTTGTAAGTTCATAGCAGTAAACGTTGTATGTATCGTTTACAGTTGTGCTAGCACCACCACGAGCTACGTCCTCAAGCTCTGTCTGAATGGTAGCATCATTAACATATGTTACAGTGCCTGCACCATCAAAGAAGTAGTTCTTGTCACGAACGAGCATAAGACCATATCTGTACTTAGCACCATCCTCCTTAACTTCATTGAGCTCAAGCTCTTTGTTGTTATTGAATGCGAGGAGGTAGTCGTTGTAGATAATATCGCCATCGTCATGGTACTCACGAGTAATTGTTACAGAGTTGATAGAAGGTGTCCATACCTCTTCTTCTTCGATTTCTGGTAAATAAACAGCCTTGATAGACTTGTTCTCGACGATACGATATCTGTAGTTCTGGAGATATGTGAGGATAACTTCTGTATCATCACTTGTATCGTTTGGTGTACCATTGTCGAGGATTTCTACCCAGTAAGCAAACTTGTGGCCAGCATCGTTAATACCGTCAGCTTCAATCTGTACAAGATCGTTGTAAGCGCCTGAAACATTACCAAACTTTCCGTTCATCTCGTACTTGATTGTGTAATAGTTAGGTGCCTGAGTTGCGGAAATAGTAATCTCTGCTGTTTCAAATGTAAGTTTGATGTCCTCAATCTTCCAGACAATTTGCTGGTTGAATGCCTGAGTAACATCCTCACTTGGTGCTAACTCCTGTATTCTGTTTGAAGAACTTACAAATGTATAACCCTGTGCTTCATATTCAGCAATTCTTTCATCAACTTTTTCAGCTGCGAAGTAATTTGACCACTCGTCACCATTTGGAGTAATGAATGTGCAGAGTGTACGGTATGCAGGACAATACTCTTTTTCATCGTTACCTACGAAACCGAGACACTCGTCATCAGAAAGAAGAACATCCTTTACTGTGTAAACTCTTGGCTCGTTGTTACGGTTAGTATACTTGTACTTGAGTGTAGCCTTGTTAGAAACACGATTGATATCTGAATAGATAGTGATTCTCTTCTCAAGATCAGGGTTAGTTGTATCGTATGTGTACTCAAACTCAGCAGTAACTGTTGAAGTTGAACCGATATGTCCAGGCTCTGTAAGAACTTCTTCATATGTCTCAGTGCCATCAGCATTATATGAGTCAGTGTACCAAGCGAAGAACTTACCCTTCATCAGAGGTGTTGTAATAATTTTGACTGTGTAAGTCTGGCCTTCAGTAGCTTCGAATGTAGCAGTTGTAGAAGAAGTACTGATTGGACCTGTAGCTACAACTTCACCTGCACTATTTCTTACTTCGATTGAAAGCTCGCCGACACCATCATGTGATGGAATATGTGCATCGTCGTTAACATATTTACGATGGTTGATAACAACTTCGACTTCACCGATTTCACGGAAGATTGCGTAGTAAGTCTCGTTCATATTGATGTATGTTGAATATGAAGGAGAGTTAGAAATCTGAACGTAAGAACCGTCAGCCTTCTTTGTGTACCATCCGATGAAACGATAAGACTTATTTGTGTCAGGATCTGTTTTTGGAGTAGCAGTAAGGTCTGCAATACCATAGTCGAGCTTGATGTCAAGTGACTGGTGGAGACCGCCCTCGAGATCCTTAAGATAACCTACACCGTAAACAGCGTCGTTAGTTGGGTCTTCCGTATCAATAATAAAGTTACCAGTACCATCGTCAAGACCAACGATAACCTCGCCCTTTACAGCAGTGTCAAGCATACTTCCATACCACTGACCGTCGTAAGCGAGCTGGTGGGAATCGTCATGTCCGTTAACCTTAGGACAGTTGTTAGAAGCCTCATAAGAGATAGCTACAGTCTTACCGGCAGCAGTCTCAGGTGTTAAGCCAAGAGCTGTCATAAGAACTGTCTGATATACATCATCAGTTGTGTCAAGGTCATGCCAGAGTGCAGTTGACAGAACCTTAGTTTTGTATGCGCCAGTAGAATCAAAGATGTACCAGTCAACGCACCAGTCACCGTTGTAGGCATCGTCGCCGGAGTAGTTGCCTGCTGAATAGATAACGTCACCCTTAGCTACTACATAGTAGTCAGCCATTGTGAGATCATCAACTACTGCGCCTTCTGTATCAGTTACAGGCTTACCTGTAAAGTCCATAGGTGTTACGCCGTCACGGCAGTAGAGATAATCAAACACGTACTTGTCTTTGATACCTGTTGTTGTAGTTGTAATAACGTTTGATGTGTTAGAACCATCGTTTGAATCACCGTGGTAACCGTCTTCTGAGTCCTTAGCAACGAATGTAATAACCTCGTAGCCAGCCTCGTAAAGTGTGATAGCCTCACGATAGTCGTATGTCTGAACGTTCTGGCTACCAAGACCAAACGATCCCTGCTCACATGTTGGACATGTTGCAAAGAGATAGTTATTGAATGTGATACCTGCTGCTGCATCATCAGAATCAGCAGATGGAACGTCGAGCTCTGTATAGAAAGATTTACCATCTTCTGATGGAATCAACATCTGACCAGGCCACTCACCGAAGTATTCGTCAGTACCCCATGCGTACGCAGCAACGAAAGGACCCCAGTTGAGGTGCTGGATAGCAGAAGTGTCGAAGTAAAGCTCAATTGCAACAAGATCATTAGCTGTACGATAAGCATCTGTATGGAAGAATACAGGAACAATGTAGCAATCTTCGTTAACGATTACTGTACCCTGATACTTGTTGTTACCAAGTTCAACAGGTGTAACGATCTCGAAAGTCTTTGAACGCATCTTGTAAACAACAAAGCTGTCTACGTAAGTACCTGCAGCATCGTCAGCTGTAAAGCCAGAACAATTGTCTGCACCAATCTCTAACTCCCAAGAGATAGTTTTCTGTTCAGCGATATAGATTTTCTTATATTCTTCGTTATCGCCGTTATGGCCGCCAGGAGTAACGTGAGTACCTGTTACGCCATCAGTAAGAATAGTTGTTGTTGCGTCACCAATCTTGTAACGACCTGATGAAAGGAAGATATCATAACCAATCTTTGTAGCCTGTGCAGAAACGTCGATTTTGTTGTGCTGTGTTAATGAACCAGGCTTAACGATAAGCTTCATTGGTAATGTTGTGTTGTCCTGTTTAGCATTTACATTCCAAACAGCAGAACCCCAAGAAATTGTACGACCAAGAGCATTCTCGTTCATTGTAACCTGGAACAAGCTACCATCAAATGTTGAATAAACATGGTCGTGATTCTTATCGTAAGTTACTCTGATATCGAACGCGTTGTTGAATGCAGTACCAAGGTTAGAATCTGTATAATCATAAGTGTAAGCCTTGAGTTTGTAGTCGTAAGTCATCTCGTAGTATGAGTAACCAACGAGCTTGATATACTGCTTACGAGCATAGAGCGCATAAACTGTAATATCACCTTCAGGAGAAGCTGTGTATGTTGTCTCTGTTGATAAAAGTCTTGTGCAATCCTTATCTGCAAAGAAACCAACAAACTGATAGTTTGTATTTACAGTAGCAGTATATGTGATGTCACCATCAACGAAACCACCATCAGCAACAGTAGCATCGTTACATGTCATTGAAACAGTACCACCCTGAACAGTGTTGTCATAAGTGCTGTTGTCAGGACCATCGCGGTCGATGTGAACTGTGATAGTCTTAGCATAAGCCTTGAAAGATGCCTGATACTCAACATCGAGAACAACATCTTCTGCAGGCATTGTGAAAGTGATGACCTTGTCAGCGTATGTAACTTCAGTCTGCTCACTTGTAACACTTGTGATAAGGTGACCGCCCTTTGGTGTTACATTGATAGTAACATCTGCACCAGGACGATAGTAACCATTGTTTGTAGTAGATGTGAATACATCAGCTGAGAAAGAAACCTTGTACATATCACCAAATGTTGGTGTTAATGTAACATCACATGCTGGCATTGTGAATGTAGCAGTGTTAGTGTCCTTGTCAACAACTACTGTAGGAATCTCAACACTTGAATCAGCAAGAGCAATTGATACGCTTTCAACGTACTGGCCAGTAGGAACGTTGAAGGTAACAGTAACACTCTTTGTAGCACCGTGGTAACCTGTACCCTCTGCTGTTGCACCGCTTACAGTAACGTTGTAGAGCTTAGAAACAAGTGGAGTGATTGTTGTATTATCGTCAACAGTAACCTTAACTGTTGTAGTTGTGAAAGTTTCTGTTTTTGTGCCCTTTGTTACTTCCCAACCAACAAGCTCCCAGCCTACTTCAACTTCAGCACTGTAAGTGCTTGTTACGCCATCAGCAACAGTGTAAGTGTGTGTTGTCGAAGTACCTGTTGAACCAAACTCAACTACACTAACACCATCAGGAACATTAACTGTTAATGACCAGATTTTAGTATATTTAGCAACGAATGTTTTATCAGTAGTTACGTTTGTAACAGTACATGTGAGGTCAGCGGAAAGCTTTGTATCGCCTTCGTACCAACCATCGAATCTGTAACCATCGTTTAAAGTAGCAGTAAGAGTTACAGAACCGCCGTGTTCAACAGTTGTTTTGTCAGCAGTAACTGTACCTGCTTCAGCGATGTTAGCAGAAACTGATACGGTGTTTGTATGAATCTGCCATGTAGCTGTGTATGTCTTGTTACCTGTTGTACCTTTTGTGATAGTAACATCTTTTGATACATTACCACTACCATCATCCCAACCTAAGAAATCGTGGTTATCTTTAGTTGGTGTTGGAAGTGGGAAATCTTCTGACTCGATTGTGTAGGTAATAGGATTATCACCTGAAACAGTACCGCCGTCAGTATTGAGAGTGATTGTGTAATCTACAGGTGTATAAACTGCTGTGTAAGTATAGTCTTCCTTATCACCTGTAATATTAGCTTCTACTGAAGGTGTCCATTCTTTAAAATCATAGTGGTCACGAGTAGGAGTAGCAGGAGCAACTGGTGGATTACCAACCGCAATTCTTGTTCTCTCCTTCAATACTGTAGTACCATCATAATCTACGAATGTGTAGTAAGCATATGTACGAGCATACTGAGCGTAGAGTGTTGTGCCAGCATTAGCTGTGTAAGTAGCGCCAGCAAGGTAAGTATCACCTGAGCCATCAGCTTTTGTGTTCCAATGTGCGAACGCGTGGTCACCATCCGCAGCTGTTGGAGTATCAGTTGGAAGTGTCAGGTCTACGCCGTATGTCTTGGTCATGTCAGCAAATGTACCTGAACCACCGTTAACATCAAACTTAATAGTGTATGTATTGATATCATACTGAGCGTACAATGTGATATCTTCATTTACAGCGTCGATTGTAGCACCAGCGGCATAAGCTGTGCCTGTGCCATCAGCACTGGTGTTCCACTCTCTGAATGTGTGACCTTCCATTGTAGGCTCTGTAGATGAAATAGTGTGGCTGTCGCCTTCTTTGATATTCTCATCTGCAGCTGGAGCACCTGTACCACCATTTGCATCGTAAGATACTGAGTAGTAAGTAGCATCCACCTCAAAGCGAGCGTGATATGTTGTGGCACCAGAAAAAGCGGTTGTACATGTTGCATCACTAGAAACAAGTGTACCACCAGAGGTGTACCAACCAACAAACTTATATCCAGTATTTGGAGATGCAGTCAATGTAATTGTTGTACCTGGTGCAATAGTGCAATTGCTAGTATAGCTAGAATTGAGTGTTGTTGTTGCAGAATGGGAAGAAGCAGTACTATTGGCTGATAAATAATAGCCAGTAATCTTTGCAGTACCAGCAGCTGAATCGTTATTATATGTTGTTGAACCTGCAGCAGCAGATTTAACATATACATAGTTCGTTTTATTCAAAGAACCGTATGTTGTACCCTGATATGCAATACCGATAGAAGTACCATTTGAACTGCCAGTAGGAGTAACAAGGTGACGCTTAGTATCGCCATCCATATTATAAGCAGTGGTATAAGCCGCAGTTCTGTGAGTAGCATTAGTAAGGTTACTTGAACCCCAGCTACCATCGCCCCACTTGGAGCTTGTGCCGATTACAGCGTAGTAAGTAGCATCGCCCCAGTCATGATATGTAGAGCTACTAAGGTTTACATAGTACAAGTTTGTATTTGAGATTTTTGACATTGTATATGTTCGAGAATAACTACTATGACCAATAACGAACTGGATACAACTATCAGTCCATTTGGTCTTAGTGTTATCGAAATATACATAACCACCGGCAACAGTGTTCACGCCGGTTTCCGCTTTATCAACGACCGCCGCGAAGCCTGTTACTGTGGTGCCGAATACCATTATCACAGCAAGCAACATCGCTAGCGCGCCCTTGAGAAAACGAGATGAAATTGTTTTCATAGGATTTCCTCCTTTTGAAATTTGTTAAAGTTTTGAATCGTGAAAATTCTTTTCTGTGTGAGGGACTCCCCTCGTTGACTTCTCTGTAAAGAAAAGTTGTTTTGTGGATGAGCGCCGCCCACCCTGTGTTTCAAAAGAAACAATTTGTATATAAATTTGCGGATTTTACGTCAGCATTGGTTTCTGTTAATACACGTTAATCACGCAAGATTATCTTCTTATATATGTAACGCGCACACGCGCGCACGCGTTACATATATATAGTAAAAATTATACTGTGTTAATTACTGCGCCAGATATATCTGGACATCAGTAGCATCCGTGATAGATGTCACACCACTGAGGTTGTAGTCAGCAAGGTCAGTTGAAACATCGTCAAGCTCAGTCTTTTCAGCCAAAGCAAGCTGGATTGTTGTAGCGTCCATAATGTTAACTGAATTGTCGCCGTTTGCGTCACCCATCTTGTAGATTGTGCCGTCAATTGATGTTGTAGCAACATCAGCAACTGTTGGCTCAACATAAACCATGTGAGTTGCAGACTGCTTGAAGTTTCTGACGTACTCGTCAGCTTCTGTCAGGTCAACTACTTCACTACCCATGTTGAGGTTATCAATAGCGTAGTAATATGTTGCAGCAGCATCAAGATTGAGTGTAACAGTACCAGACATATCGTAACCATTAGTGAAGGTGATAAGTGAGTTTACACCCTGCTCAACCTGTACAACAAGTTTGTAGTAGTAATATGACTGAGTCTGTGTTGAGTTTTTACCAATAACAAAACCGTCAGTTTTGCTCATTGCAGTTTTTTCACCACCGTTTACAGAAACGTATGGAACGTATCTAGCAGAACCTGATGACTTGAAGTAAAGTGTAACGTCAAGCTTAGCAAGGCCGAATGAGAATGACTGCTTAGCAGATGAACCTGTGATAGCCTCAACACCAACAGGGCTTACCTTGATGTAGATTTCGCTTGTCATGCCCTCTGGGATGTTAACGTTTGCAACACCTTCAGCGAATGTCTTTGTAACAACAGCCTCGTTGTTAACATAAACTGTGTACTGAATATCGTTAGGGTTCTGAATAGCTACGCCGTCTTTTGAAACGTCTGCAGATGGTGTGATTGTTACAACACCGTCGTGCTGTTCAGCAGTGAAGTTAACGTTTTCAACCTTGTAGTCAGAAATACCATAAGAGAATTTCTTTGTCTCAGAAATAGCGTATGTATTAGGAGCATTTGTAAGATATGCCTTGATGTAGATATTGCTCTCAATACCGCTTGTGAGTGTGATTGTTGTTGAGTTGTTAAGAGTGTTTGTTTCTGCAAGCTTACCGTTTACATAAATTTCGTATGTAACACTCTCAGGATACTGGTTATCAACTCTCTCGCCATTGTATGTAATTTCTACAGATGGTGTGATAGTGAGCTCAGCCTCTTCCTGAACAGCTGTGAAATTAGCGTTGTCTGCTGTGATAGTTTCTTTGAGGTCTTCACGATAGAGGTTACCACCTGATGAACTTGACATATAGTTCCAACGAGTAACCACCCAGTCGTTTAAGTAGTAAACAGAGTTAGCGTATGACTTAGTAGCGCTACCTGATGTACCACAGTTACCAACCTTGAAATCGAATGAACGGTTAACGTAGTCTGTTGTAACCTTTGTACCCCAGTCGTCGCCAGTGAAACTTACTGAACCCCAACGAGCATCGTTCATTGCAAGTGATGAACTGAATGTTGGTAACCACTCTGTGAGCATTCTACCCTCTGTTACACCGTCATCCTTCTGTGAAACTGAATCGGTATAATCGTTATCCACATATCGACCAAGGTTTGGAACAAAGAGGTTAGTCCAGTAGTACTGACAACGCTCCCAAACGTAAGAGTTGTGAACGAGCTTAGCCTGGAAGTTATAGTTTGATGCCTTTGTTGTATCACCTGAGTCTGTCTTTAACGCCTTGTTCTTAACGAACATCTGCTTTGGATCAGACATATTGCTACTTGTTGTGACAGATGAACCATTGTAGATATACTTTAAGTCCTTAGCATAAGCACCAAGTGACCAGTCGTAGTCCCATACAGGAGAAGCGTAGAGCTTGCTTGTACCGTCATCTTCGTATCTGTTGTGGATGTAGTAAGATGTAGCACCTGAGTCGAGGTTGATAGCAAGTTCCTGAATGAGGTACATTCTAGCGAATGAATCAACGTCAACTGCTGCCTTGATAGCATCAGTGTTATCAGAGTAGATAGCTGCCTCTGCTTTTTCGTACTCAGAAATAATCCATCTCATTTCAGTCTGTGTAACAAACTCAGGATATTTTACTACTACCGCCTGACCTGTACGAGAAGACTTGAACCAAGAAGCCTCGTTCTTGTATCTGTCATAAAGCTCGAATTCGAGGAGGTAGTTGTACTTTGTGTTGTAGTTAGCAGGAGTTTTATACTCGAGATTGCTTTCTGCAGCAACTGTGTTGCCGTTTTCGTCCTCGTACTCAGGACGATCGTAAGTAGCGTAGTACTTGTATGTGTATGACTGACCTGAAATTGTCTCAGTTGTCTCAATACCTGCATCGAGATCATCTGTATCAAACTCGTAGAGCGGATCCGCATCTTCGTCTGTAGGATGTGGAACTGAGTTAGCATCAGTGTTGCCATCATCGAGGCTCTTGAGGTCGTTCATAAGTGTGTTCTTACCGTACTCAACCTTTTCTGTGATGATGTAAGCACCGAGATATTTACCGTTGTCGTAAACGTCAACAAGTCTTGTCTCTGGACCATACTTGAGACCAACGTCATCAGCAAGTGAGTAAATCAATGTGTTACGCATCATTGTAACATCAGGGTTGTTAGCAAGGAGACACCATTTCTTTGATGCTGTAGAAGCGTGTGAACCATCAGTACGCTTTGTGAGGTCAACTTTTTTGTCAAGGTTGAAGTTGTAAGCGTACTTACCATAAACTTGCATAGAACCCTTGAATGATGAGTTACCTCTACCCTTGATTTTCTTGAGCTTTGTTTCGCCGTCGCCACTATTTACAAGAGTACCATCTTCACCAAAAACGTAGATTGAACCCTTTGTTTCGATAGCGTCTTTGTAGTAGTTATTGAAGTTGTCAGCAGTGATACCTGAACCACTTGGCCAAGCGTTACTTGAACCAAGACCACTTGTTGTGCCTGTAAAGAGTTCTTCATTTGTTGTGAGAAGCATTGCTGCTGTGTCAGAGGTTGTGTAAACCTTGAGGGTGAAGTTCCTAGCACTGCTGTTGTCGTTTGTTGTTTTCAGTGTATAGCTTACGCCTGTCTGAAGTGCAACTGTTGTTGGAGCACCCTGAGCAAGAGACTTAGCAGTTGAGTATGAACCACCTGTAATCGAAGACTCTTTGAAGCTTGAATAAAGCTGGATGTTAGAAAGGTCAACGTATGATGGCAGGTAAAGTGACATAACACTACCATCGAGCTCAGCTCTTACGAAAGTTTTTGTATTCATATCTTTCTTTGTATCAACCCAAAGACCGTACCAGAAATTATCAAAACTTTCGATGTCAGCAGGTTTAATAGTTGTTGAAACCCATGAACCTGTATCTGAAGCTGTAGCGTTGAAACAAGTGTAGCTACCTCTGGAAGCCTTAGTCCATGTATTCCAGTATGTTGAAGTAGCATTTGACTTGTCGCAGAAGTATGGTGCACGATAGAAAGTAAATGAAGTGTTAGAAGTCGCAACACCCTCTGCGTACCACAATGGTGTACCTGAAATAGTGTCGATTGTCTGAATCATCTCATGAACAACGTTATCGTTACCTTTAGCAAAGAACTTCGCGTCATCACTTTCTATTTCCCAGCTTGTAACGCTATCACGGAAATAGAGAGTGAACGTATCCGATGTATCGTCAGGATCTGTTGTCGGAGGTTCTGTAGGAGTTTCTGTAGGATAAGTTACACCAAGCTTGTTTGTGCTTGAATCAAAAGTGAAGACATAATCACCTTTGATTGTTGACTTAATAGTACAGTCACCTGCACTAGTAAATGCCCAACCGGTTACATCTGCGGTAATTGTACCTGTGTTACCAAGCCAAGAACCATCTTTAACCACCTTAAAAGTATAGCTTGTGCTAGCAGCAAGTGATATTGTGCACTCGTATGTTGTGCCTGATTTAACAGTAAACTGGTTAGCAGTTGTACTCCAGCCGTTGAATGAACCTGCAAGGTAGATGCTGGAAGTTGTTGAACTACCGCCACCAAAAGTATTACCGGTACCCTCTGTAGCAACAGTAACGTTTTTGCTGTCATCCATATAAAACTCGACGCCATCTTTATTTTGGGTTAAATCGTTGTAGTCGTTAGTCTGAGTGTTATTGTTTGCACCATCATTGAATTTCAGGTTTTTAGCATCCGAAGGAACGCTTGCTTTATAAACACCCTGACTATAATCGTTGTTACGGACCCATGTCATAGCAGAACCAGGCCAGCTGCATGATACTGAGCTATTCCACCAATATACGTTAGGTGTACCAGTCCAAGAACTAGGTCTTGTAAAATATACAGTGTAATAATCAACGCCAGTTTGCGCTGTGTCAGTTTCAGCCGCTGATGTATTTACGATGCCGACTGTGATCATAGAGATGAGCATCATAAAAACAAGAAGCAGTGAAACAGTAGATTTACATATTCTTTTTGTTTTCATTTTATCTCCTCCTAGGAAATATTGAAATAAATTTCATGTTTTCGAGATATGTGAGCAAGTGTGCTGTTTTGCAGTTTTTTATCCGTCTGACCCCGGAGTTTAGATAAAAGCTACGGAGATTAGTATCTCTCACTCCGTCACCCGATGGCGCCACCTCCCCCATCAGAGGAAGGCTGCACCTGATACATCAGGTGTGGAGAGCTTCTCTCTGCAACGAGGATAATTAAACGCCATAAAAT
>JAZSHE010000211.1:0-15735 GCA_045533085.1 Ruminococcus sp. | reverse complement strand
ACTTCTATCACTTTACCGGATAGTGTTAATATTACTTCGGGAGCCAATGCTTTTTCAGGTTGTGAAAGCCTGAAAACAGCTAAATTACCTGATAATGCAGATACTATTCCGTCTGGTTTCTTTAGCGGTTGTACAAGCCTTGAAGCTGTAGAGGTAGGAAAGATAAAAAGCATCGGTGAAAAAGCTTTTGAAGACTGCAGTAATATCATGAACTTTGATTTTACTAATTGTACTAATATTGGCGAGTATGCGTTTTTCGGTTGCACAAAACTTCAAAGTGTACAAACAAACAAGATAGAAAAGATTAGTAAATGTGCTTTTTTAGATTGCCGGAGTATTACTAGCTTTGATTTTACTTATTGCAAAAGTATTGGTAACAATGCGTTTCAGGGGTGCGCAGGTTTCACCAGTATAAATATACCAAGTAATATTGTTGAAATAGGTACTGCTGCTTTTTCTAGTTGTACAGGCCTTATCTGTGCAACTTTACCGGATGATATCGCTATAGGAACCGGTGTGTTTTCAGGATGCACTAATCTGAAAACAGCTAAATTGCCTGAAAGTATGGAGGTTATTCCGGAACACTTATTTTCTGGTTGTAAAAATCTCGAAAACATACAAACAGGCAAGATAAAAAGTGTTGGTAGGGGTGCTTTTAGTAACTGCCAAAAAATTACAGATTTTGATTTTACTTATTGTACAAGTATTGGTAGCAATGCATTTGAAAAATGCACAGGTTTCACCAGTATGATTTTACCGGATAGCGTCACCATTATAGGAAACTATGCGTTTTCTGAATGTACTAATCTGAAAACAGCTAAACTACCTGATAATATAGATACTATTCCAAATGGTTGCTTCATGGATTGTACAAACCTCGAAAGCATACAAACAGGTGAGATAAAAAGTATTGGTTATAATGCTTTTTGTGATTGCATTAATCTTACCGATATAAGCTTTGCTAAAGATAATAGTATAAGTACAGTGCTTCAAAATGCATTTAAGAACTGTTCTAAGCTTACAGAAATTGATTTGTGTAATGTTAAGGAGATTTATTATAGTGCGTTTGAAAACTGTACTGGTCTTACTAAGGTTGATTTCGAGGGAAACGCAAAACTTGCATCAATAGGGGAAGGAGCATTCAACAATTGCACCTCTCTTGAGAAAATTCACATACCTTCTAGTTGTAAGAAAATTTGCGAGATGGCTTTTAATAATTGTTACAGCTTGTCAGAGGTTACTCTTAGAGAGGGCTTGGAAGAAATTCAACAGAAAGCGTTCTTTAATTGCTATAGTTTATATGAGATATTTGTTCCTAATAGCGTAAGCTTAATTGAAGTATTTGCGTTTGCCTGCTTTGAGTACGAGGGAGAAATCTATGCATATTCTGACTTCACTGTGCTCGGCAGTACTGATTCTCTTGCCGACGAATACGCTGAAACTTACGGTGTGCAATACGCAAATGCAATTCCGGCTCCCAAACTAACATCAGTGTCAAATACAGATTCAGGTATTAAGATTAACTTTGAAAAGCTCTCTGGTGTAAGCGGTTACTACCGTGTTTATAGAAAAACCGCAGACACTTCGTGGTCAAAGCTTGCCGATGTAACGACTGCTTCTTACACCGACACTACCGCTGTAGCAGGCACAAAGTATTTCTACACAGTAAAGTTCATCGGCTACGATGGTACTGAAAGCCGTTACGATAAAAACGGTCTTTCTATCACTCGTCTTTTGGTTCCTGGTGTAACAAAAATCCAGAACACAGAAAAAGGAGTAAAGCTTACACTGAGTGCTGTTGAAGGTGCTAGCTATTATCGTGTGTATTACAAAACAAGTGACGGGTGGAAAGGCATTGACAACACAGACACAACTACCTTTGTACACGAGAGTGCTAAGTCTGGTGAATCTTACACATACACAGTAAAAGCCTTTGACCAGTACGATAACTCAAGCTCGTTTAACTCAAGCGGTTGGAGCAATACGTTTATTGCAACTCCACAGATTTCATCTGTTCAGAGTACTGAAAAGGGTGTGCAGATAACTTGGGGCAAGATTGACGGTGCTGTAAACTATCGTGTTTACGTTAAAAACGGCTCAGACTGGAAAGGTCTAGGTAACACAACATCGACAACTTTCACTCACACAGATGTCACCCCTGGTGTAAAGTATACATACACTGTCAGATGTATGAAGTCGGACGGCAAAACAGCCGTGAGCGATTATAATAAACAGGGCAAGAGTCACACATATTTCGTCAGAGGCTCGCTGTCGAGTATGCACAAAGCGATGAAAGAAATAAAGAACAACAACACCGCACAACAGCCTGCTCAGAAATCATCAAGCATCATAAAAGCTCAGGCTATAAAAACTGCAATCACTCAGAAAGTACAGCAACTGACTTCGTATATTAAGTCTAAGCTTAATAATTTTGCTTATAAATAAAGTGAATAAACTAAACAAGGGTTGCATTTTTACGGGCAACCCTTTTGTTTACGCGATATCAAATAATGTGTATAGATTTTCATCAGAGTATTCAATTTCAGATGAAAAAAGCCGTAGCAGTTCAATATGCTCGCACTCGTCAAAAGACTTTTCTTTTTCAAAAATCAATACTCCAAGTGCGTGTACAAGTGTGTAACACAGCTTCACAAAACACGCACGCCTTTGAGCTTCGTACATATCCGGAGAGTTCGCAAAGTGGCGGTACACAAGGTAAACGCAAAGCTGTTCGTACTCATACTGTCTGTCTGCCATGTACTTATCAAAAGCATCGGTGTCAATTTTATTGTAGTTTTCCCTCAATTCTCTTAACAGCTCGCCCCATTTTTCGTCGAGCTGTTCGAGCTCCAGCAGTATATCGCACAGCTTTTGTATGTCATAATTTCTTGTATCTACGCCACAAAGAGTCAGCGCGTCATCGATACGCTCGTTGATGTGCTTTTCTCTGTTTTGCAAGGTGTCAATCAACCTGTCGCGCAGTAAAATTATCTCGTCGTCAGTTGTAATTGTTTCGTCGATGATGAGTTTGACCTTTTCTTTATGTGCGATGATGATTCTGCACGCTTCTTCACAGCACAGCCCCAGACCACTCTCGATTCTATCAGGCAGCTCGTTGTGAAATCTAGGATGCTCGCGACAGATGTCACACAGACTGTTTTCGCCTAGCTTTAGTATAATATCGCACAAGTTACTGCTGTTGAGAAACGGACATCGTTCGTTTTCACATAGCTTGAAGTGTGGTGTATCACTTAGCTCTATGTTTTCTTTGAGTCGCTGTGAAAAATCACCTTTGACCGAGTTGTAGTACCCTAAAGTGCTGTCGTCGATATCGATTTCCCATCCGATACAGCAGTTGTGCTTGCACTTGCTTGCTATACATCTGAATTTTTCGTAGTAATCAGGAAAGACGTGCATACCTACCATCCTTAAATGTGTTTGACAGCATTTTATCATAATACGAGTAATAACTCAACAATCGGTTTTTATATTCTAAAACAAAGTATTTTTTCAAAAAGTGGTGACAAAGCGCGCGCTATGTGATATTCTGTTTTTAGAAACGGAGGTATCCTTATGGCAAGAAAAGATAATACAGAGTTTGTATGGAGAGAAAGAAAAAGAACGATTTTCGGTTTACCGTTGAGCTTCACTGTTTACAAGCTCACAGACGAGAAGTTGTTTATCGAGTCCGGATTTTTGTCCAAAAAAGAAGAAGAGATAAGACTCTACCGTATTATGGACCTGACTCTCAACAGACCTTTGGGTCAGCGTATTTTCGGTTTGGGTACCATCCACTGTTGTACAGCGGACAAATCCACCCCTGAGTTTGAAATCTGCAGAATTAAAAACAGCAGAGATATCAAGAATATGATTTCTGATATGGTTGAACAACAGCGCGAGGCAAAGAGAATCACTGGCAGAGAATATATGGATGATGATACTGACTGCGGTGATATGTTCTGATTTTAAAGCTTAATAATAAAACAAAGGCAGACTTTACGGTCTGTCTTTTTTTGTTGTACTTTCTATGATAATCTGTCCCCCCATCTTGTGGAGGAATATTTACTTGGTAATATCAATACAAAGAGAAGTGGTGACGTGCATTTTAAAGCAGATTATGATGAAATTCAACAAAAAGGTTACGTTTTCTATTGTTTATTTAGTTTAAGTGTGATAAAATCAGCACTATAATGTGTTTGTAAGTTTTAAAAAGGATGTGTAATATATGAACGAATACTATGACAAACTGATGGAATTGCAGGGCGCAGATGAGCTTAAGGAGGTTATCCGAAAATGGGATACTCTTTCGAGCAATATCAGCAAGCGCACATTTGATTCTCAGATTATTCTGCCTGATTTGTTTGTGTACACACGTTCGGGTTTTGGCAACACGCGTATGCTTTCGTTGCTTTCTGAGTATCTGGATTCAAAGGGAAATCTGATGGATTTTTACGGAGATGCAAAATTCTTTGAGTTCAAGATGGACTACTGTCCACCTGACCAGCCGTTCAGAGAGCTGTACAGACTCATCGATACTGTAGATGTGGCGGCAGGATTCCGCAACGAGTTCAAAGGTCTTGTTCGTATCAATATAAATGATTGGATTGGCCATCACGATGAACGATATTTCCGTGAATTTTTGTGCTTTTTGCAGTCAAACACATCTTGCTGGTTGATTGTTCTTACAATCTCGAACACAGAAGAGAACGAAGAAACCAAGGCTATGGAAAGCGTTGTCAGTATGTATTTGCGACTCGAGACAGTAACGCTTAACTTGCCGACAAATGACGAGATGGTGGAGCACTGTGCTCAGAATATCAGCAAATTCGGACTCGAGCTTGATGACAGCGCAAAGAAGGTGTTGTTGGAATCAATCGCTGTCTTAAGAGAGAATGAATACTTTTACGGACTGCATACTATCAAGGATTTATGTAGCGATATTGTATACTCCTTGTTCTCAAACTCATCTGACGTCAGCAAGGTTATTGACGCTTCTATGATTAGTGAGTTCAGCTGTGACAGCGAGTATATAAAGAGAACCATCAGAAAAATCAAAAAGGTCACAACAGTGGGATTTTGATGTATAGGTGAGGGATACTGAATATGAAATACGGATTAGGAAAATATCAGAATATTAACAAAGAAACACGATGGGCGACTATCGATGAAATAAAACGCTCGACAACTTATCTTGATTTGAACAGCCCTTGCTACGCGGGTGCCGGCTTGCCCATACTGTCAAACGGACAGGAGGCTTACGTTGACTCAAGCGATACCCATTCGCTGATTTTCGGTGCCACAGGCTCAAAGAAAACACGTCTGTATTGTATGCCGATGCTCAACTTTTTTATTAAAGCAGGCGAGTCGTTTGTTGCAACAGACCCGAAAGGTGAGCTTTACGCACGTACATCAGGTATGGCAAAAGCAAACGGATACAATATCGTTGTCTTAAATTTCAGAGATATCGGCAAGGGCGATATGTGGAATCCTATCAGAGTACCTTATGAGATGTATCACAACGGCAAACGCGACGAGGCTGTGTCAATGCTCAATGACTTTATCAGAACGCTTGCTGAACCTCAGTTTAGTAGCACACTGGATACTTTCTGGCCAGAGATGGCGTCATCGCTGGCACTTGCAAACCTGCTGCTGCTTTTTGAGGAAGCGGATGAGAAAGAGGTTAATGTTGCGAGCCTTGCGGCTTTGTGTAACAACGCAGCAATATCATATCTTACCAAATTGAGCAGAGGTATGAGTATGGACACAATTGCGGGTATGAATTACAAGAGTGTTCTGACAAGCGCAGAGAAAACAATGCAGAGCATTATGGCAACACTTTTTGCGATGGTGCGAATATTCAATATCCAGAAAAATCTGACAGGTATGCTCTCAGAAAGCACATTTGATGTTGCACGTTTCGGAAAAGAAAAGACAGCTGTATATCTGATCATTCCGGACGAAAAAAGCACATATCATTTTCTTGTTACTACATTTATCAAGCAGGCGTACGAAATTCTGATAGCTCAGGCACAGAAAGAGGAGCAGAGAATGCTTCCTGTCAGAGTCAACTTTGTGTTGGATGAGTTCTGCAACCTGCCAAAAATCCCTGATATGCCGTCGATGATTTCTGCGGCACGAAGCCGTAATATGCGTTACTATCTGATCGCTCAGAGTCTACACCAGCTCAAGGGCAGATACGCAGAGGATGCAGACACAATTAAAGGTAACTGTGATAACTGGGTTTTTCTTACGTCAAAAGAGCTTGATTTGCTCAACGAGATAAGTTCGCTTTGTGGTTCCTACACAACTGTTAATGGCGAAAGACGTCAGCTCATTTCGATTTCCGAACTTCAGAGATTTGATAAGAGCAAAGGCGAATCATTGATAATGCACTCACGTCAGTATCCGATTATCACTGATATGACGGATATAGATTCATACGAAATGTTCAAAGGTTTTGAATCTGTTGGGTTGGAGATGAAAGATATCAAACCTGCAAAGATTTTTGATCTGGAAAAATTCTACGAAGATGTTATCGAAGAGAGAAGACCACTGCCGTTTTCCTGAAAAACTTAGGTGGTGAGAGGTTTCTATGATAAACAGTAACGGTGAAAAAATTGTTGATAATCAGGAAAAAATCGATCCTGTGTTCAAGCTCAAGGAAATCAAGTTTTTTATTAAGATTTTTGCAAAAACTCCAAGCGATGAGCTTGCATACGGAATAGCAGAAGATATGTATGCTTATTTGAAAGCTGATGGCTTTTTTCATGAGATAAAGGCTGAGTTTATCGAGCTATGCAATTACATCAAATATACCTTCAGCGATGATTTTGTATGGGAAATGGTATACATACTAAGACGCATGTGTGAGAATCTTGGGAATTCAAAAGCTGATTTGTTATACGCCAGTAAATGTAAACTTGCAGCAGCCGAGTGTTTTGACAAAATATGCGAAATCAGACCATCGTGGCACAATCAATATGTGAGAATACTCGAGAATATTACAGCTATTGTCGGGTTGGATAAGCTGAAAGGTAAAGACCATGATGACTTTAAAATCAAAAAGCTTACAGGTTACACGAAAGAGCTGTTTGATAAGCTCGAAAACAATGGGAAATCAAACTATTATTCCCTTGGGTTAAGGGTGTACAAAGTATGGAGAATTGTATACCTCAAGGATTGTAATGATGAGCTGATGTACAACGTAATACGCAAGATGAACTACTTTGCACGGGAGTATTATGCGGCTGAGGATCTACCTGAGACGTTGGGGGATATAGCGTTTAGCTACGAGGTTATGTCATGCTACGAACAGTTTTCCTACGAGGAAGAAAAAGAAAACATCGAGCTTGCTATCAAATGGGTTAACTTAGAGATGGAGTACTGTCCACCGGGGCGGCTGTTCAGAGAGCTGGAAGATATTCTTCAGACTTTGAATGGCCTGAAACTAAAAAGAAAAAGCTATTGAAAAAATATAAACAACTAAAGCGTTGGAGTTTTTTATGCTCTGGCGCTTTTTTTATGGCAAAATTTGTGTTTTGTACTATTAATAAATTGTGAACTAAGTCTTAACAATTTTTCATCATCTATGTTGAGCGTTTGGCAAACACAGAGTCCAAAACTGCCTTCCAGTATATATAAACCTGCTGTTTTGTGACAGTTTGCACAACAGTTATACTAAACATCAAAAAAGATTGTTCCTTTTTTTGCCTGTCGGTTAATCTTCGGTGAATACGCAAAATATTATCAATTTGTGTACATTATGAATAAAATTTTAACTGTGAGAAAACGGGGTTGAATTAGCAAATTTATAGTGCTAGAATGTGCCCGGCGGCAAGGGAAAGGTTCCCAGATACTACAGAAACCAGGCCGTCATATCATCGAAAAAACGATATGCAAGGAGTTGATTTTTATGAAAAAAAGATTAATCAGAATTGGTGCAATTTTTATGGCGATTTGTACACTGGGTAGCGCTTCGTCATTGACATCGTTTGCGGCAGAAGAAAAACTGCAGACTAAGACAGAAGGTAACACTGTTTATTATGTTAAAAACGGAGAGCGAATCGGTATCAAGGGTATAAATTATGATAATACTCTTTTTTATGATTGCAACAAAAACAACCACGCACAGGTAAAAACAGATTTTATCTATAATTTCCTTACAACACCCGTAGAATATCAGGATGTTGATGGTAGCACAGGAACCATAACACCGCTTGAGCAGTGGGCGCAGGTTGCAGGTGCAGTTTTTGAAAGCAACGGAAAGTACACCTGTACAGACAGCTATAGCAAATACTACGGTAAAAACTACGACAAGGGTTCTTTGGAGAACAACTATGTTGCAGGAAACCTTGGCAAAAAGGGAGCTACAGGAAATGGTGCAACGAAGCACGACAATTACCGCACAACTGGATTGTCGGTTGCATCGTCGTTCAATGACCTCAGATGGAAAATGTGCGAGCATATCTCAAATGGTATCAATCGTTACACCCTCGACCCTTGCGACGTTTTAGGTCAGGGCGAAAACTGTCCCGACGCTTTGCCTGAGTTTGCTAACCAAGACCAGCGCGAGATTTTCTACAATATTGTTACAGCGATTTCGCAGGATGGATACACCTGTAAGTATAAGTACAATTCATACGGTGTTGCTTTCTATGATTTTGATTTGAAAATCATAGACGCTCCTGATCTTGAGTACGTTCAGGATGCAAACAAAGTAAAGACAGACTCATCTGTTAAGACATCAATTGTAAACACAACAAAGAATAACGCTTTGTATGATATCAATGCACAGACAACTACAGAAATGTCAAAATCCGAGTCTATTTCAACATCAATTACAGACAGCACATCGCACAGCTATCAGGAAATGTTTGGTGGCGGTGTTGAGTTTGGTAATAAATACGTAAAAGGTAAATTTGAAGCATCTCTTACAACAGCACAGGCTTACGAATCAGCAAGAACTAACGAAACAACAACTGTAAGCTCAATTTCACAGTCTGAAAGCGTTGGTTATGTCGTTCCACAGCATACTATTGTCAACATCGAGCAGAGTGTATGCTCAGATATATTGAAAGCAGAGTATGATACACCGGTTGCTTTAACATACAAGGTTGCTGTGTTCTCAATGAGCGGTGACGTTTATGCTGACTCTATCGCTACATTGGCTCTCAGCACAGCAGGATACTCACAGTCAAACTTCTCGACATTCTTTGGTGGCGACACAGCTACAGAGGGTTTCTACGCTTATGATTCTCTTGCTAACAAGATGGCAGCCTCTAAAATCAAGGGTTGGGATGCAAACAATGGTAACAATCACGTATTCTACAAATACCACGACGGTTCATCAACTCCGACTGATACTACAGATTATGGCCTTAACTGGAGTAATATCAGCAGAACTTACAACAAGAACACCGGTTTGACAGATGGTCTTAAAAAACTTGCAAACAAGTGTCCGATGCTTCCTGCCGGCACAACTACAACGGTTAAAGTAGAGAGCGTCAAAACATCGTTGTCAGACCCGATTCCTATGTATCTGCCAGCATCATTCAGGGTTACAAGCTCAGATAATCCAAGATACTATGTATTCACGGGTGGTAGTTTTAACCTTGGCACAGTTTCAATCGGAGCTTTTGACAGATACGGTGCTCATTACTATGACTTTTTGCAAAGTGACGGTACATGGAGAGTAAAGGAAGGTTCAGAAGATATTGTCGAGTTTGATTCAAAATCTTATTGTGTAAAGGCTAAACAGCCTGGTTCGGCTACTCTTGTGTGGGAGCTCAAGGACGCAGTTGAGTACACAGCAGAATATGATAAAGGTGTAGTTACAAAAGATAACGCAAATGCTGTCGAAATAACGATTACAGTGCGAGATTATCCTCTTAATTAAAATTTGTAAAGTCAAAAAGCGTTGCAGAAGGCTTAGCTTTCTGCAACGCTTTTGTTTGTTTATAAAGTATTAGAAATTGCCGTAAATGAATGCTGTGTTACCGAAATATCCGAGGATGATTGTAAGTCCGCAGAAAACAAAGAATATGCAAAGAGGAACAAATTTGCTCAAATCCATTATCGGATAATAACCTTTGATACACGGCACTCCCTTTTTGTCTGTGATGCCCTGCCTCTTGCTTTTGATTACAGCAAAAACAGTTGATGCACAAAGACAGATAATCGCAAAGAATGTCCAGCTGTATGGATGAAATACACCGCTGTGAACAGTGAAACAGCCCTTTAATACGTCAAACATATTTGAACAACTGCTCGCTCGAAACGGAATCCAGAAAAGGGTCACGAGAACAAAAATACCAAAGGATTTGACAAAACCGAAGGTACTGTTTTGTTTGTGTGCTTTGTGTTTTGATTTAACAATATGTTCAACACAACTTGTGATGCCGTACAGTAGTCCCCATAATATGAAAGTGATTCCAGCACCGTGCCACAGACCACTTACAAGCATAACTATTGTGAGATTAACACATGTGCGAAGTGTTGATTTTCTGCTACCACCAAGTGGGAAGTACAGATAATCACGGAACCACGATGACAGACTGATGTGCCAACGGCTCCAGAATTCTGAAAAGCTCTTTGCAACATAAGGCAGATTGAAGTTTTCTGTAAAATCGAATCCGACCATCTTAGAAATACCAATAGCCATATCAGAGTAACCCGAAAAGTCAAAGTATATCTGTAACGAGTAGCTGATAACAGCCAGAATAACAGTAGTGGTATTGTACGCCTGTGGTGCAAAGTAAACATTGTCTACAAATACCCCCAGATGGTCAGCGAGCACAATCTTTTTGAAAAGACCGAACACAAAAATCTGTATACCCTCAAGAACATACTTTGCTTTTATGCCACGGTAGTTTTCAGCCTGAGGAAAGAACACCTTTCCTCTGACGATAGGACCACACACAAGTTTCGGGAAAAACGCGATGTAAAGCGCAAAGTCGATGATATTTCTGACGGCACTATAATCACCGCGATATACATCTATCAGATATGCTATCGCCGAGAATGTGTAAAATGATATGCCCACAGGCAAAATGATGTTCAGCGTGCCCGACGTGATGTTAAACAGTGCACTGAAACTCTCTAAAAAGAAATTGGTGTATTTGAAGTATCCAAGCATCATAACAAAAGCGCAAACTCCGATTGCCAGTAGTGACTTTTTCGCTTTTATTGTTTTTGCTTTTTGCATACTTATCGCCAGTATGTACGAGAGCAGTGTTGCACACAGGATGCATACACAAAAACGCCAGTCTGAGATAAATACAACACCATAGCTGAACAAAAGCAGAATGGTAGTCTGGATTTTTGCGATGACGTTGGTCTTTGCGATTTTTTTGATGAGCTCAAGCAGTAAAAGTGCTACAAACAAAGCGCCAAAGAAGATAAGAAATCTAAAACTATTCAGTGCCATTTCAATTATCCTCCTTGATTATCCTGATTAACTCTTCGCTGATAGCCTTGTGGCCGTGTTTGTTCAGATGAGCTGCTCCCACGGCTGTGTTTGAAAAACCATACGGCAACAGATGGTGTTGTTCGTACATATCAATAAAAGGCTTAGTCATATCGAGGTAAATGATATTAAGCTCGTCGCAGGTTTCTTTGAAAAGTCTGAGCTTGATTTCGTCCTCAACTTCGGTGTAAGCGTTGGCATTTTCGTCGATTTTAATCTCGGGATGGTAGAAGATGATCAGCTTTGCACCGCTTTGTTCAGCAGAAGACTTAGCTTTCAAAAGAAAATCGTGCAGAACATTTTGATAATCTGCTTCTTCGATTTTTTTAGGAACTTCGACAACAGGTTTAGCGTCAGCGGCCCTCCAGCTGTCTACTTGCTTGTATATTGATTTTACGGCAGGGATGTATTTTTGTAACCAGTACAGTATGCCGCTGTCATAAGATACGATGGTGTCAAGCTCACCGTCAATCACTTTTTGCATTTCTTGAATTGAGAGTTCTGCGGTCATTGTTTCAAGTATCAGATATTTGCTTGGATTGTACTCGTTTACTGCGGCGTCCATATTGTTGACACAGCTGTAAATTGTGTGTCCTGAAATTGCGATGTTGTATACATCAAGCGGCAACTGTTCACACAGAATACTCGCGACACTCTGGGACGGGCTGATGTTGGCTGCTTCCATGTGTGAGCTTCCCATCAGCAGAATGTCAGGATTTTCGCTGTTGTCATATATATTGTTAAACCCATATTTATCCATAAAAAACCACGAGTAGCCCTCGAGCGTGGTGCTCCTGTACTGGTTCTTTGTCCACTTAAAATCAGTTGAACCTGACTCGTTGTGTATTCTCGAGCCTGAGTAAGAGCACACAAAGCAAATGCCTGAAAGTATCGCAAGAGCAACTATTGATGCAGTTGCACACTTAATAAGCATAAATAAAACAGATTTGAATTTTGAATTTCGTCTGTTCATTTGCCTATCTCTCCTTTATGATGAGATTTGTTAATGTATAGTAGTGGTTGATATATATTTACTGTAAGCACCATAACAAAACAGAATATACACAATAAGTGTAACATACAAGCTTTTTTTTCGCAATAATAAATGCAAGAAAGTAATGCTTTTTTGGGAGTAAATAACAGTTTTACCGGCGATTTTTATACTGCGTCAATTTGTTGCTGTTTTATATATTTTTGCGCAGATAAAAGCAGGTAATGATTAATTGTTATAAATTTGTCAAATGTTATATAAATCTATTGAATATTGTAGGGCTTGGTGATATAATATGATAGATTAAGATAGTATGGGGATTTTTAAATTGATTAATCGATACGGATGTTATCGATATTATCGGTACTGAATATAGCGATTTAGCGTTTATATATGTAATAGCGAGATTGTAAAGGAGGAACTCTGATGGAAAATATTTCTGTATCAAAAGCGACCTTAGGCAGAATACCAACATATCTCAATTTCCTCAGACAGCTGTCTCCTGAAAAAGTCCCATATATTTCTGCGACTACCATTTCAAAAGAGCTGAATCTGGGAGAGGTTCAGGTGCGAAAAGACCTTGCGATGGTCAGCGGTGCCGGTAGACCGCGACTTGGTTACGAAACCGAGGTGCTCATAAAACAGCTTGAAGACTGTCTTGGATACAACAAAGTAACGCTTGCCGTGCTGGTCGGAGCCGGAAGACTCGGAAGAGCGTTGCTCCAATACGATGGTTTTGAACACTACGGCGTGAAGATTATGGCGGCTTTTGATTGCAACGACCGTGTGATTAATCTCGACTCAAAAACTGAAATATTACCGATGAATCAGTTTGACGGCTACTGCAAAGAGCACAACATCAATCTCGGAATTATCACAGTAGGCGAGGGATCAGCACAGGTGGTGTGTGACCAGATGGTTAAAAGCGGAATAACAGCTATATGGAACTTTGCACCATGCAAGTTACATGTTCCACAAAGCGTTCTGCTTCAGAATGAAAACCTGGCATTATCGCTGGCACATTTGAGAAATCGTTTATCTCATTGTCAGGGAATGCCTGACGATAAAATATAACAACAGGAAATCAGAGGAGGAAATAACAATGAAAGTAACTATTTGTATCGGAAGTTCATGCCACGTGAAAGGCTCACGTCAGGTTGTTGATCAACTCCAGACACTTATAGATGAAAACAATCTCGGGGATAAGGTGGATCTTGCTGGTACATTCTGTATGGGCAAATGTCAGCAGGGTGTTTGTGTAAATGTTGATGACGAGTTCCACTCAGTAACTCCTGAAACTGCTAATGATTTCTTCCAGGAATACATAAAGGCTAAGGTGTAAAATATGATCGTTAAAGTTTGCGTCGGAAGCTCTTGCCACTTAAAGGGTTCTCTGGAAATCGTCGAACTTCTCGAACAAGCGGTTAAAGAATATAACCTCGAAGATGAAGTAACACTTGCAGGAAGTTTTTGCATCGGCAAATGTAACCGCTTGGGAGTTACGCTTCAGGTGGATGATGATATTCACGTCGGAATTACTAAGGAGAACTTCAAAGAATTCTTCAGCGAACAGGTATTGAGCAAGTTAGGGAAGGTGTAAAAAGCTATGCCGAATTGTTTGACTCTCAAAAAATTAAATTGTAAGAATTGCTACAAATGTATTCGTAACTGTCCTGTCAAGGCTATCCGCTTTTCAGGAAATCAGGCACATATCATCGGAAACGAGTGTATTTTGTGCGGACAGTGCTTTGTTGTGTGTCCTCAGGACGCAAAAGAAATTGTTGACGAAACAGAAAAGGTAAGAGTTCTTTTGCAAAGTGGTGACCCTGTTATCGTATCTCTTGCGCCATCTTTTATCGCTAACTACGATGGTGTTGGTATCAACTCGATACGCTCAGCGCTCAAACAGCTCGGTTTTTATGATGTCGAAGAAACCGCCATCGGTGCAACAATCGTAAAAACAGAGTACGAAAGAATGCTCAGAGAAGATGAGAGAGATATCATCATTTCATCTTGTTGTCACTCGATAAATCTGCTTATCCAGAAGCACTATCCTTCATCGTTGCCGTTTCTTGCGGATGTTATGTCTCCTATGCAGGCACACTGTCTGGATATCAAAAAAAGATACCCGAACGCAAAAACCGTGTTTGTTGGACCGTGTGTTGCAAAAAAGGATGAGGCTGAACACTATGCTGGTATCGTTGATGCTGTGCTCACTTTCGAGGAACTCACGGAATGGCTCAACGCAGAGCACATCGAGCTTGAAGCTGAGCTTGACAGCGATGACAACACCCGTGCTCGTTTGTTCCCGACTACTGGTGGCGTTCTGAAAACTATGGAGCCGGAAATAAACGGCTACACATATATGGCGCTAGACGGTGTAGAAAACTGTATTGCTGCACTCAAAGATATCGAGAGCGGAAAAATCCACAAGTGCTTTATTGAGATGTCCGCTTGTGTAGGTAGCTGTATCGGTGGACCGGTGCTGGAAAAATATCACCACGCATCCGCTGTCAAAGATTTTATCGAAGTATCACAGTATGCAGGACCTAAGGATTTTGAAGTATCTCAGCCAAAGCCGACTGAGATTCAGAAAAACTTTGAGTATATTGAGCGCAGATATTTGCCTCCATCAGAGATGGAAATCAACAGCATTTTAAGGCAGATGGGCAAATTCAAGCCATCACAGGAACTCAACTGTGGCTCCTGCGGATACAACACCTGTCGCGAAAAGGCCATTGCTATATATCAGGGCAAGGCAGAGATTTCGATGTGTCTGCCATACCTTAAAGATAAAGCTGAAAGCTTCTCAGATACTATCGTCAAACACACACCGAACGGACTGATTGTTCTCAACGACCAGCTCGAAGTTCAGCAGATAAATGACGCGGCTCAAAGGATTATGAACATTCGTAGCGCGAGTGATGTGCTTGGCGATCAGGTTGTAAGAATCCTTGACCCAATGGTGTTTATGAAAGTCAGAGATTCAGGCAACTCCATCAGAGAAGAAAGAGTATATCTCGCTGAATACAAACGCTACGTTGAACAGACTGTTGTGTATGACAGAGATTCACACCTCATAATTGGTATTATGCGTGACGTAACGGACGAGGAAGTTCAGCGTGAAAGAAAAGAAACCATCAGTCGCCAGACTGTTGAGGTTGCCGATAAGGTCGTAGAAAAACAGATGCGAATTGTACAGGAGATTGCTTCTCTGCTCGGAGAAACAGCAGCCGAAACGAAAATCGCACTTTCAAAGCTTAAGGAGTCGATAACTGAT
>JAZSHE010000116.1:0-24819 GCA_045533085.1 Ruminococcus sp. | reverse complement strand
CTTCTCGATGTAAGAAGCAACAAGTGCAAGAGCTGTAAGAGCAGCTGAACCGATAGCAAAGCCCTTACCTGTAGCAGCTGTTGTGTTACCGAGTGAATCAAGAGCATCAGTTCTCTGTCTTACTTCAGGCTCAAGTCCTGACATCTCAGCAATACCGCCTGCGTTATCAGCAACAGGACCGTAAGCGTCAGTTGCAAGTGTGATACCGAGTGTTGAAAGCATACCAACAGCAGCCAAAGCGATACCGTAAAGACCAGCAGATGCACCGCCTGCTTCTGTCAGATCACCTGCTGATACAAAGTAAGCAACAAGTACACAGATACCAACGATAACAATTGGAAGAATAGTAGAAAGCATACCAAGACCTAAGCCACCGATAATGATAGTAGCTGAACCTGTCTCTGACTTAGCAGCGAGGTTCTTTGTAGGCTTGTATGAATCAGATGTGAAATACTCAGTTGAAAGACCGATGAGCACACCTGCTAAAAGACCTGCGATAATAGCAAAGTAGAAACCGATGTTAGCTTTTCCCAGAATAAAGTAGATGAGTGGGAAAGCTGCAGCAGCGATAACAATTGCAGAAAGGTTTGTACCACGTGAGAGTGACTTCAAGAGCATTTTCTGTGTTGCGTTTTCCTTTGTACGAACAAAGAATGTACCAAAGATTGAACAGAGAATACCGATTGCGGCAATAAGCATCGGAACAGCCATAGCTCTGAAACCAAATGCAGGGTCGTGTAAATTTGAAAAAGCAGCAACGCCTAAAGCAGAAGCTGAAATGATAGAGCCAACATAAGACTCGTAAAGGTCAGCACCCATACCAGCTACGTCACCAACGTTATCGCCTACGTTATCAGCGATACAAGCAGGGTTACGCGGATCATCCTCAGGGATTCCTGCCTCAACCTTACCAACAAGGTCAGCACCAACGTCAGCAGCTTTTGTGAAGATACCGCCGCCAACACGGGCAAACAGCGCCATCGATGAAGCGCCCATACCGAATGTAAGCATTGCACTTGTGATTTCAGCAGCATCACACTTGAACACGAATCTGAGCAGGAAGAACCAGATTGAAATATCTAAAAGTCCTAAACCTACAACAGTAAAGCCCATTACTGAACCTGCTGAGAAAGCTACACGCAAGCCACGGTTAAGACCCTCACGGCAAGCGTTTGCTGTACGAGCGTTAGCAGCTGTAGCGATTTTCATTCCGATAAAGCCCGAAAGGCCTGAGAACAGACCACCTGTGATAAACGCAAACGGAACGTACCATGTCAGCATTTTGAATGCAGCCATAAGACAAAGGATAACAAACATTCCGCCAAAGAAAACAGAAACGATTGTGTACTGTCTCTTGAGGTAAGCGTTAGCACCCTGTCTGATATTTGCGGAGATTTTTTTCATTTTTTCTGTGCCTTCGTCAAAGCTTAACACTCTTTTTGCCATAATAACAGCGAAAAGAATAGCAAGCAATGCGCCAACGAAGGTTGTAATTACAAGATATTTTTCCATATATATTGCTCTCCTCCTTTTAGAGTGTGCATAAAATTTTACTACAACTGATATGCAAAGTCAATTAACAACCATTAATTTCGGCTTTTTGCTTAAAAACCAACGCTTTAAAGCGACAAATTGAACAAAAGGCCTTGAAAAAGCATAAAAAAACGAGGCTGTTTCACCAAGGAACAGCCTCGTACACAGTGTCAATCACTTGTTTTTATTGTTAAACTGTAGCATTTTTTCTGAGTGTTGCGTACTTTACGGCTGAAATTTCAGTAACATTTCTGATGGTTTCGCCGTCAATCTGCACATCCTGTGGTTTGTCAAACTCTACTTTGATCTCGTTACCGCAGAGCTGTGCAACCTTTTTAGTGTATTTGATGTGCTCACCCTTGAAAATCGAAGGGAAAATGATAAGAGTCTGCAACGCATTTGTGGAATGTATAACACAGCATGAGATTTGCTTGTCTTTTCTGTCCTGATTCGGACACGGCATCATACCACCACCGTAGTAAAGACCGTTCATAATCGGCGCCATCCACACACGCTTAAAGCTATGCTTTTTGCCGTCAACTGTTACAGTGGCGCCATTAGGCTTGTACGATGTGAGCAGAAGCTTTATCGCAAGCATAGTATAGTCAATCTTTGCTTTTCCCTTTGCTCTGATGTCCTCAGCTGCTGTACATACCCTGCCATCAATACCATAACCGACATTATTAATGAAAAGGTACTCTTTGCCGTTTACAATCACGACTGGGAGGTTGTCGATGTACTCGTTGAGCTTTAAAAGCTTTGTGCTTTCAAACTCATCTTTACACACATCGCGTAAAAAATCGTTGCCTGAACCGCCCTTGTAGAGATACAGATTGTTTTTTATATCAACGCCTTTGAGCTTATTGAGCGCGACATTCAATGTACCATCACCGCCGATGAGTACAACCTCGTCTTCGCTGCTGAGTTGCTCAAAGAAAGCAACGAAGTTTTCAATATCAAAAAGGCTCATACAATTGCTGTGCTCAAACATTGATACTGCATCATCAAGCATCGCCTGTGTATCAAAGCCGCAGTTTGAACTAGGATTATATAAAATATGTACCATAATAATCACCTCAGTATATATTGTAGAGCAGTATAACACCGCAAAGTTGAAAGTTCAACATTTTTGTCATTTTTTGTAAAACTTCACAAACATACGCCTTTTGTCGTCGTTGACATATATGTTTCTATAATATATAATGTTAGACAGCAAACAGTTTCATAGCTAACAAACGAGGTGGATTATGTCAAACATAAGCATCGGCAGACAAATTGCCGAAATCAGCAACCTGATCAAACGCAGAATACAGAGTCACACACAATACGATGAGTGCTCACAGCTTTCCCACACGAGTGCGTGCATACTGGCATATCTGCACGACCATCTGGGCGACGTGGTTTTTCAGCGTGATCTGGAGCACGAATTTAACGTGCGCCGTTCAACAATGAGCAAAACTCTGTCGCTTTTAGAACAGAAGGGATATATCACCAGAGAGGATGTCGACTCTGACAAAAGGCTCAAAAAAATAGCATTAACTCAGAAAGCGTGTCAGTTTTCTGACAAAATCATACTTCAGCGTGAACGGCTTGAAAAAACTATATCGCAATCTTTGACACAAGAAGAGCTCGTATCTTTCTATAATATATGTGAAAAAATAAAACAAAATCTTTTGGAGGAGGTTAATCAGTGAAAGAAGTTTTACGACATTTTGATAAAAAAAGCTGGATGTTAGTTATACTCAACGCTGCTGCCATCCTGTTTCAGGTATTCGTCGAGCTGAAAATGCCAGACTATATGACAGAGATAACTTCACTCGTACAAACTCAGGGTTCACAGCTATCCGCCATTTTAATTGCAGGTGCAAAGATGCTGTCGTGTGCTTTGATTGTGCTGTTGATGGCAGTTGTTATCCACATTATCGCGGCAAAAGTTGCATCCGACTACTCTTTCAGAGTCAGAGCAAAGCTGTATGACAAGGTAAGCTCATTTTCTCTTGAGCAGATGAACAGGTTTTCTTCTGCTTCGCTCATCACACGTTCAACAAACGATATCACTCAGGTACAGAACGTCATTGTATTTGGTATGATGGCACTTATCAAAGCACCTGTAATGAGTGTATGGGCGATAAGTAAAATCTGGGGCAAACACTACGAGTGGACACTGACAACAGTAGTAGCGGTGCTTATTGTGTGCACTGTACTTCTTATATGCTATTTCTTTGCTCTGCCTAAATTCAAAAAAATTCAGGGCCTGACTGATAACATCAATCGTATCACGCGCGAAAATCTGAAAGGTCTGAAAGTTATCCGCGCATATAACGCAGAGGACTATCAGAAATCAAAGTTTGAAAAAGCCAATGACGAAATTACAAAAAACAATCTCAGTGCTCACCGTGTTATGTCAATCATGGGACCTACAATGATGGTTGTAATGAATGGTCTGTCTATTGTCATATACTTTTTAGGTGCTTTCATCATCAACAAGGCATACGGTCCACAGCGAGTTGAGATTTTTTCTGAAATGATAGTGTTCTCTCAGTACGCAATCCACGTTATTATGTCATTTATGGTGCTCAATATGATATTCGTTATGGCTCCGCGCGCTATTGTCGCCGCTAAACGCATCAACGAAGTTGTTGACACACCGCTCACTATCCTTGACGGCAACAACACCGAAAAGCCGACAACCGATGGAGAAATTGAATTCAGGAATGTCAGCTTCAAATATCCTGATGCAAAGGACTATGTGCTCAAAAACATCAGCTTCAAGGCACACAAAGGTCAGACAGTTGCAATCATAGGCTCAACGGGATGTGGAAAATCAACGCTTGTCAATCTCATCCCTCGCTTTTTTGACGCAACTGAGGGTCAGGTACTGGTCGATTCAATCGACGTCAGAGAATACTCTCTCAAGGATTTGAGAAACAAGATTGGATATGTTCCACAGAAAGCGCTACTGTTCTCAGGAACTGTCAACACAAACGTAGCTTTCGGTTGCAACGGCACAGACGAATACACACAAGAAGACGTAGAGCGAGCAGTAAGAATCGCTCAGGCTGAGGAATTCGTTGAAGAAATGCCGTTTAAATACGACTCTGATATCGCACAAGGCGGAACAAACGTATCGGGCGGTCAGCGTCAGCGACTTTGTATCGCACGAGCTATATGCAGAAACAGCAAGATTATGATTTTTGACGATTCGTTCTCTGCGCTCGACTACAAAACCGACCGCGCTCTCAGAAGCGCTCTGAAAGCAGAAACAGAAGACACCACAAACATCATCGTCGCCCAGCGTATCGGTACAATCAAAGATGCCGACCTGATAATTGTACTCAACGAGGGCGAAATTGTCGGAATGGGCAAACACAAAGAGTTGCTTAAAAACTGTGCTGTGTACAAAGAAATTGCTCTTTCACAGCTGTCACAGGAGGAGCTGCAGAAATGATAGAAAAGAAAAAGACAATGGTCGGCGAAAATTCAAAGAAACCACAAATCACCCACAAAGGCGGACCTCACGGAAACAAATACCATGGTGAAAAACCAAAGGATTTCAAAAAAACCTGGGGCGAGCTCATCAGCTACTCCCGAAAATATATTCCTGTTGTAATTTTTGCGATAGCTTGCGCACTTATTGGTACAATTATCGCGCTTGTCGGTCCGCATATCCTGAGCAAAGTCACAGACATCATCACACAGGGTCTGATGACCACCATAGATACTGACCGAGTAACCACTCTGTCGGTTATTATGATGGCGCTGTACGGTGTGAGCTGGGCACTCAACTTCTCTCAGCAGTTTATTATGGCTACAGTAACCCAGAGACTGTCCAAAAAGCTGAGAACTGATATAATCGAAAAAACAAATCGTTTGCCGCTGTCGTATTTTGACAAAGTGAGCTACGGCGATGTTCTCTCGCGTATAACAAATGATATTGACACCATAGGTATGACTCTCAACCAGAGCATCGGTATGCTTGTATCAAACGTTACGATGCTTGTCGGCTCACTTCTTATGATGTTTATCACAAACGTTACACTCACCCTCACTGCGGTAGCTACTTCTATTCTGGGCTTTGTGCTGATGAGTATCATTATGAAAAATTCTCAGAAGCACTTCACGCGTCAACAACGTCATCTTGGCGCTATCAACGGCCACGTTGAGGAAATTTACTCAGGTCATATTGTTGTCAAAGCATTCAACGCAGAGGAAAGCTCAAAAAAAGAGTTTGACCGTATCAACCGTCACCTTCGTGACAGCTCGTTCAAAGCATCAGCTTTGTCAGGTATGATGCAACCGCTGATGAATTTCATCGGAAATCTCGGCTATGTTGCTGTTTGTGTTGTCGGTGCGGTGCTTGCACTCAACGACGCAATAAGCTTTGGTGTTATCGTCGCATTTATGGTATACGTCAGATTGTTCACAAATCCACTGTCACAGATTGCGCAGGCATTCACAAGCATGCAGTCCACAGCCGCTGCCAGCGAACGAGTTTTTGAGTATCTCTTTGAAACCGAACTATCAGACGAATCACACAAAACAGCATATCTGAAAAACGTCAAAGGCGATGTTGAGTTTCGAAACGTAAAATTCGGCTACACAAAAGACAAAACTATCATCAACGATTTCAGCCTGAAAGTAAAAGCGGGTCAGAAGGTAGCCATCGTCGGTCCGACCGGTGCAGGAAAAACCACTATTGTTAACCTGTTGATGCGTTTTTACGAGGTTAATTCGGGTGACATTCTCGTTGACAACATTCCACTGAACACGCTCACTCGCGAAAATGTCCACGAGCTTTTCTGTATGGTGCTTCAGGACACATGGTTGTTCGAAGGCACAGTCAGAGAAAACCTTGTGTACTCAAAGAAAGATGTCAGCCTCGATGAAATCATCAAAGCGTGCAAGGCGGTGGGTATCCACCATTTCATCCATAGTCTGCCACTTGGGTACGATACTGTGCTTGATGACAAAACCTCACTTTCATCAGGACAAAAGCAACAGCTCACTATCGCACGTGCTATGATTGAAAATGCTCCACTGCTCATTCTTGATGAGGCTACCAGCTCTGTTGATACCCGTACCGAGCGTATCATTCAGAGAGCTATGGATGAGCTTTCAAAGGATAGAACATCCTTTGTTATCGCACACAGACTTTCAACAATTAAAAATTCCGACCTTATTTTAGTACTCAAAGACGGCGACATCGATTCTGTCGGCACCCACGAAGAGCTACTTTCACAGGGCGGATTTTACGCTGAGTTGTACAACAGCCAATTTGAACAGGATTAAGGAGGACAAAATGAACAGCTTTACTTATCACGTGCCAACAAAGATACATTTTGGCGAAAACGCTGTATCATATTTAGGTGATGAACTGAAAAACTACGGAAAGAGAGTTCTTCTGTGTTATGGTGGTGGCTCGATTAAAAAGAGCGGTCTTTATGACTCAGTTAAAGAACAGATTAAAAAAGCAGGACTTGAGCTTTTTGAGCTTTCCTCAATTGAACCAAACCCAAGGATTGATTCAGTAAGAGAGGGCGCGAAAATCTGTAAAGAGCAGAACATTGATGTACTTCTGGCTGTCGGCGGAGGTTCAACACTCGACTGTACAAAGTGGATTGCCGCAGCAGCAAAAGTTGAGCACGATGCGTGGGATTTCTTCAGCGACTGGGCAGATGTAAATGATGCGTTGCCTGTACTCACTGTGCTCACACTTTCGGCGACAGGTTCAGAGATGAACTGTGGTGGCGTTATTTCTAACCCTGAAACAAACGATAAAATCGGCCGACTCGCAAAGCCGTTGCTTCCAAAGGTTTCTTTTTTGGACCCAACTCTCACCTACTCTGTCAGCAAATATCAGACAGCGTGTGGCAGCGCTGATATCATCAGCCACATTCTTGAAGTGTACTTTGCAAGAGAGCAGGACCTCTATATGCTCGACTGTGTTATGGAAGGACTTTTAAAAACTGTCATAAAATACACACCCGTCGCTATAGAAAAGCCTGACGATTACGAGGCAAGAGCTAACCTGATGTGGGCATCGTCATGGGCAATCAACACCTTTGTGACAGGCGGAAAACAACACGAATGGAGCTGTCATCCGCTTGAGCACGAGCTGTCAGCTTTTTATGACATCACCCATGGTCTTGGTCTTGCAATTCTGACACCAAGATTTTTAAAATACTGTCTGAACGACAGCAACGTCAGAAAATATGTACAGTTTGGCGTAAACGTATTTGATATCGATAAAAACTTACCTGATATGGAAATCGCAAACAAGGCTATCGATATGCTGTCAGACTTTTTCTTCAACACACTCAGTCTGTCTTCAACGCTGAGCGAAATCGGTATAAACGATGAACACTTTGAACTGATGGCAAAGAAAGCGTGTGAAAACACAACACTCGAAGGCTTTGTGGATTTAGAAGCTTCAGACATCGTAAAAATATATCAAATGTGCTTGTAAACGGAGGCTTTTACTATGAGAATATGTGTGTACGGTGCTGCATCGGACGAAATCAACCGCTCATATCTTGAAGCAGGCGAAAGCTTAGGCAGAGAAATGGCTCAAAGAGGACACTCGCTTGTTTTTGGTGGAGGAGCAAAAGGAATGATGGGCGCTGTGGCTCGCGGAGTTTTCGCAAAAAACGGTTATCTCAAGGGTATTGTTCCCGAATTTTTTAACGTAGACGGAGCATTGTTCACTCAGTGCGATGAAATGATAAAAACTGAAACTATGAGAGAACGCAAAAAACTGATGGAAGAATCCAGTGACGCGTTTATAGTAACAGCCGGCGGAATCGGAACTTTCGAGGAGTTCTTTGAAATACTGACTCTGCGCTCGCTTGACCGCCACAAAAAGCCGATTGCGATTCTGAACACTAACGGATATTACGACGATTTGCTGAGCTTTCTGAAAAACGGCGTTGCTCAGAATTTTCTCAGAGAAAGCAACCTTCAACTGTTCTTTCTGAGCGACGATATAAACGCTGTGCTTGATTACATCGAAAACTACAGCGACACCGAAGATTACATCACAAAAACAAGATTCAGCTAAACAAAAACGCACCGTGTAAAAACGGTGCGTTAGTTTTTATCAAAGCGATTTCAAAAATTCTATCATATCGTGGTAGGATCCGCGTCTGAGAGTGCTGATATCGTGGTTTTTTGTGTTAATCAATCCGTCTGTGAGCAGGAATGTTTCTATCGAAAGCTCTCTGCACGGCAGTATATCTTCATTGACATCGTTGCCGAACATCACGGTATTTTCAGGTGTTGCCCCGAATTTATTCATAATCTCCTTGTAGTAGCCGACGTTAGGTTTTGTGAATGTACAGTTGTCGTACACAGTAATGTCGTCGAACATATCAGCAGAAAGATTTGTCCACGAAAGGCGCTTTTTCACAGCCTCGAGCGGGAACATCGGCTGGGTTGCAACAACAACAAACTCAGCTTTTTCACGCATAAGCCCAACTATCTCCTGTGCGTGCTCGTTAACGCTTGTGACTGCTTTTATTACATCGTAAGGCTCTTTATAAACCTCATTAAAAAGCTCGATAGCCTCCTGTGCTCTTTCGCCTACCAAAGCTTTGAAAGCTTCTTCAAAAGCCTCTTCATTTGTGCGACTTCCGTCGTTTTTAGCCATCATATATGATGCCTGCATGGTAGCTTTTGCTATCTCCTTACCATCAAAGCCATGTTCGTAGAACAGCTTTGCTATCACATTGACGTATGTCCTTATATACTCATCCTGATCCATCGGGAGTAGTGTGCAGTCAAGATCAGTCATAATTAGTTTCTTCATAAAATCACCCAACAAATAATACCACCAAAGTCCGAATATATCAAGTACGTTAACAAAATTCTTGATAATAACGCGTTTGTGTGCTATTCTAAAGACAGTTAATTATGGAGGTAATCACAATGAAATATCATTTTAATCCGTGCACAATGCTGTTACCAAAAAAAGATTTTGAAAAATGGTCTGTTGTTGCATGCGACCAGTACACATCTGAGCTCAAATACTGGAGTGATGTAGAAGCAATTGTTGGCGATAGCCCTTCAGCGCTGAACATCATTCTCCCTGAAATTTATCTGAGCGATGACAATTCCCAGCGTATCAATTCTATCAATACATATATGGCACAGTATCTTGAGTCGGGTGTTTTTGAGAGCTACGACGATGCTATGATTTACGTTGAGCGTGAGTCAAATGGTACAAAAAGACTTGGTATCGTTGGTGTTATCGACCTCGAGGACTATGACTACACAAAGGGCACAGATGCTCTTATCCGTGCAACTGAACAAACAGTACTCGAACGCATCCCACCACGAGTTGCAATCCGCAAAGATGCACCTCTTGAGATGCCACACGTTATGCTGCTCATTGATGACCCTGACAAAAAGGTTATCGAGCCACTCGTTTGTAAGAAAAACGATATGACTACTGCGTACAACTTTGATTTGATGCAGGGTGGTGGTCACATTGAGGGTTACTTCATTGACAAAGACACTCAGACTAAGGTGCAAGACGCTCTTGAGAGCCTGCTGACAGACAGTGATCTGCTCTTTGCTGTCGGAGATGGCAACCACTCGCTTGCAACTGCAAAAGAGTGTTACAGACAAAACCCTACCGAGCTCAATCGCTATGCACTTGTCGAAATCGTGAACATCCACGATGCTTCAATCGAGTTCGAGCCAATCTACAGAGTTATGTTCAACATCGACACAGAAGACTTTATGAACAAGTTTATGGAAGCTCACGCTGTGTCAAATGGTGATGAAACTCACGACTACGAATGTGTCACAAAAAATGGCAGCGAAAACATCACTGTAAAAGCAACAGCAAAGCTCCCTGTCGGCACACTACAGGTATTCATCGACGAGTATCTCAAAGAAAATCCACAGGTTAAAATCGACTACATCCACGGTGAGGATGTTGTGTACGACCTTTGTAAAGAGGACAACACTCTCGGTTTTATCTTCAAAGGTATGGGCAAAAGCGACCTGTTCCCTGCTGTCAGCGCTGATGGCTCTCTGCCAAGAAAAACATTCTCGATGGGTCACGCTCACGATAAGCGCTACTACATTGAGGCAAGAAAAATCAAATAATCCAGGTAAAAAGTTATCCCTCCAACGTTTCTGCGTCGGAGGGATTTTTCTGTTACTTGCTATTTTGATATAGTTCTCTATATAACTGCAAGGATATATTTGAGATACAGCTTCTTGAGTTTTACGCTGTCGGTTTCTACAGCCTTTTTGCGTTCGTCCACATAGCTCTTTATCATAGAAAGCTCTTCGCCTGTAATCTGTTTTTGGCTAAAGCGCGCCTTATCGGCTATGTCGGATATTCCCTCAGGTACATAAAGGTGTGAGTTTTTTGAAAGTGCGAGTAGATATCTGTAGATATACTTTGCCCGCCTGTTTCTGGGGCCTGTGGTAAAGTTTTTGCACCTTACATAAAGTATAATTTTTCGTCTTATTATCAACGTGAGCACAAGCAATCCAGCGGAAATTATCGTGATAATAACTGCTGACAAAACATTGTTTGTGCCAGAATCTTTATGCGCACGTTTTGCTGACCCATCATCCTTTGTTGCATTTTGAGTCGTCTCAGTTTCATCCTCATCAGTTGTATACTGCTCAGTTTTTTGTTGCTGTAACTCCTTAGCAGAAGGCGTGTACACAGCAACAGTAAAGTCCGAAGGAGTTGCGTCAAACGGCACCCAACCGATGTTATCATCATAATACTCAACCCACGCGTGAGCGTTATCCGTGGTAACTATTTTGGAATTTGGATTATCTTTGTCCAAATCAACGCAGTAGCCAGACACATATCGCGCAGGTATGCCCAGACTGCGGAGCATCAGCGTTGCGGCTGTTGCAAAATGTACACAGTATCCGGTATCACTCTCGATTAACAACCACAGAGCAATATCCTTACCATAAGGCACCTGTGGGGTATCAAGCGAATAGCTTGCAGAATTTGACACGAATTCTCTGACACTTTCCACAAGCTCTGGAGTCGATTCAAAGTTGAAGCCACTATTGCTCGCCATTTTTATCAGCTCGTTTCGTACAACCAAAGGTACAGTCAGGTAGTTTTCGTACACAAATCTTCTGTACTCATCTTTGCCGCTAGTCATATCAGCGTAGTAGTACATATCACCATCGTCAAAAAACGGGTCGTTGATTTCACACGGCGAAAAACTGACATCGTAGTCTTTTGTACCATTGTTGTTTTTGACGAGAATATCAAATATAGTTTTGCCTGATGCTGGAATCTGCGAAAGAAAATACGGGGTATACAAAACCTCCTCTTTACTATTTGTTTCGATACTGATTGTACTTTCGGGTACACTCGATTTTGTCATCACCAGGCTATCGAAGTCGCTTGGCAGGTTTTGTGACTGCAAATCCGTGAGCAGTGACCACTTGTTATACTCGTAGTTTGCGTAGCAAAAACCTCGAAGATAGAGTCTGCCTTCATAATCGCCGTTTACTGTCATAACCTTTTTGTGGGTCTGACGCAAAGGACCCGACTGTGACAAATCAAGCTCTTTTTCTACGATTTTAATTTCTGATGTTACAATCCCGCCCTCAAAGCTGCTAAGCAAATCAGTAGCTGTTTCCAACATATTGTCCTGCCACTCATTTCTTTGATAACCCTGCACAGGAGCGATAACAGACACAACTGTTACAAGCATAGCCATAAAAAACGCCACAACAGGCACTACTTTAGATGAGTGAGATGCGTTTATACGACATATATATGAGCACGCAAACAGTGTCAGCAAAATAGTAATCAAAACAAGCAGCACAAAAAGATTGGGCAAAGTGTTTACGAGAACAAAGCACGGAGTAATAACAATAATCGGGATTACAATAGCAAAAAATACGCTTCTGATTCTTATCAAAAGAAAGGTCATCAAAAAACTCAGCGCTATCGAAATCATAACGAAAAGTTCAGTGGCTGTAAACAAATAGTCAGCAAATGTTACCCTAGAAACACAATTAAGATATTTTGCATACCGCCCCAGTACAGAGTTAATTACGTAATTAAGCTCACCTGAAAGCCTGTCAAACATCAGCCACACAGCTACAGCAAACACCACAAAAACAACGCAAACACACGCGGTATATCTGCGTGTACTTTTCACAAATGTGGCAAGTGCTGAAAAAACTCCCGTGAACAGTACCGACCAGAAAATCAGAACAGAAGAATTTACATTAAGTTTGAACGCTGACATAAGGCAGTACAAAGGGCACACCGCAAGCAACAAAGCAAAAACAGCATAAATCAGAACATAGCTATGGCTTTCTGAGTTGCGTGATACAGATATAGTTGTTTTATTCACTGCAAGTCACCGCCTCTTTGTCACAAGCGATTTTATAGACAACAGGATTGTCAAAAAGCTCTAATCTTCCCTGAACATATCCGTTTTTATACAGTTGCAAAAGATAGCTTTTCACATCGTTTATGTTGTTGATTTTACAAACCTCACCATTTGGCAAGGCGCAGAAAAACTCGGTATTGTTGTCACAAAGCACACACGAAGTGTACATCAGCTTGCCGAGTGTTACGTTGTTTTTTTGAGGATTTGATGTAATCATGGGACACAGAACAACCTGTCTGTAAACGGGAATAATAGGCTCTTTTACAGTAAGCTTGTTGTATTTTGCGGAAATCTTCCAATGTATATTTTTCAGGTTATCGCCTTTTTTGTAGTCTCTCAGCTCATATTCCTCTGCATAACCGTTTGGCTTTTTCCTGTAGGTGATGATTTTGTTTTGGGCGATATCACTCGGCACGTTGACTTCTACACTGCGTGGATTAATGAGCACCTCATCGTGGTATTCAAGCTTTGCCCGAATAAAAAACATTCCGAGCAAATCATAAATTTTATAATACTTTGCACTTATCTCAAGACAACCACAGTTGTGCGTCACCGAGTCGGTTTCTAAGAAAACAGGAGCATCAAAAAAACCGCTGTACAAAAAGTTCACGGTTTTCTTTTTCTGAGCAAAGCGATTTGCTAACCTAAATCTTATTTTTACAAAAGGACAGAAAAGCTTTTTACCAGAACCAGAGGATATTTTCACGCAAAGCTTGTCATCCGTTGTAAGCTCGTTTGTTGTAGAAACCTCAACGCCTTTTACTGATACATATATCATAAACGGCAGGCTCACCACCAGTGACAAAATAGGAACACAAAGCACAAGTATGAGCAGATACCACGAAAACCAGTCATAGTAAAAAATACTGAAAGCAAAGGTTGACGCAAGCACTGCGAGATATATAAAAATGTTTTTAAGCATAGCCTTACCTATATCCTCGGTTGTTTAACGGTTTTCAGTATATCCAACAACACTTGTTTAGCGCTGAGATTCTTTGAAACAGCCTCGTTACTGAGAATAATTCTGTGGTTGAGCGTACTGACAAAAACTTTGCGTACATCTCTTGGCACAACATAATCGCGCCCATTTGAAAAAGCAACTGCTTTAGCCATATCTGTTAACGACAGAGTCGCTCTCGGGCTTGCGCCGCGTGAGATAAACTTTGAATTTCGCGTTGCATTTATCAAAGATACAATGTATTCAACAATATCGTTGTGTACAAAAACATTCTTCACAGACTGTTGCATATCGACAAGCTGCTCCCGACTTACGACCTGCGAAACTTTATCAAGCGGATTACCCTTTGCTCTATTCATTATCATCTGACATTCGTCGTTAAAATCAGGATAACCCATAGAAATCCTCACACTAAAACGGTCAGTCTGGGAGTCAGGCAAAAGCTGGGTTCCTGCCGCTCCAACAGGATTTTGCGTCGCAATAACACAAAACGGACTATCAAGCGGATACGACCTGCCCTCAACCGTCACCTGATGTTCCTCCATCGCCTCAAGCAAGGCTGCCTGAGTTCGGCTGGAAGTACGATTGAGCTCGTCAGCGATAAAAAGATTGCAAAAAATCGTACCTTTGTTAAATACCATTTTTCCTGTTTCTTTATTATATACAACATAACCTGTGATGTCAGTTGGCATTGTATCAGGGCTGAACTGAACCCTACCGCAGTCGAGTCCCAACGCCTTTGAAAAGGCGAGTGCCATTGTGGTTTTTCCCACACCCGGAATATCCTCGATTAGAATGTTACCATTTGCAAGTATAGCAAACATAACGATAGTGATAATATCATCCTTGCCGTTGACAACCTTGCGTACTTCGTTGATAATTCTTTGGAAATCCTTCATCTGAAACCCACCTGACAGCTGTAATTTTTATCCTATGTACATTATACACTGCTATAAGTGTGTTTTTTGTGAAGTTCTTGTAAACAAAACCTCGCTTTCGCTAAGAATTGTAAAAAAACAAGGACGTCTGAAAATAAAGACGCCCTTGTTGTCAATAAATGTTATGATTCTGTTTTGAGTCATCAAAGTCGAGTGGTTCTGTCTTTATAAGCTTGTACACAACAGCCCACATAAGTAACATTCCTACTATGTATCCAAGTATAACAAACAACGGATTTATCTCAATATCAACAAGCAGATGCGCTGTCATCTGAGCATACAGGTAACGCTGGAACAAAAATGTTAAAATCAGTACTAAAAGCATCACAACGTTCGCCCACAAAAAAGACCACCACAGCGTTTTAGCGACTTCCTTTTTTTCAATCGCAGTGTATTTATCAGACACAAAAGCACCCCTTTCTAAAATTTTACCCAACAAATATATCACATTACACATTAGTTTTCAACCGAAAAAGGTAGTATCAAAGCATTGTTATATAAAAATTTACAATTAAAGCCTGACAGCTATAAAACTGTCAGGCTTTTTTTACAGATAGCGCTTCATATTTTCGATGTTTTGCTCCTCGGTCTGCTGGAGCTTGTACGCTAAATCATCTATCTCTTTGCTCTCGCCAACATAGTCGTTGCGGTTTCGTATCACCTTGGCTACTCCCATAGCACTGCCCTGAAGCATCATTTCGGCGATTTTCTGGTCAGTAGGGTCAGCCATTGTTTTCATTCTGCTCATCATCTCGGTTGACATTTTTGCCATAGGACTGACGTGGGATACATCACATCCCGTATCCTTGAGCATACTATACGCAGATTCGTAAATCTTGCTGTATTCTTTGCGCTGATTAAGTAGCTCCTGCTTGAATTTCTTTGAGCTTGCGTAATCCTTGACCGCATCAATCCCGACAACACCCATCTCTGCGTTTTTTGAAATAAGATTCAGCATTTTTTCATCGTTTAAATTTTCGTTGTTCATAATTTCACCTCGATAGTAGTTTTTACAACCGCAGTGATTTTATGTAACGTAAAAAAACCAAAAAAGCTTTACGCTTAATCAAACAACTCTTTATGCATTCTTGAATAATGGAAAATGTACTGCTGAGCAATCCCTCCGTATTTGCCGAATTCGTCACCTTTATATCCCTCGAACAGCACGCTGAGGGCTCGTTTCATCCACACATCAAGCGGAAACGACTCTAGTCTGTGCAAGCCGTAAAGCAACACGCAATCGGCAACCTTGACTCCGACACCCGTGATTTTCATCAGCTCTTTCTGAGCATCAGCGTAGTTCATCGCACGCAGTTTTTCAAACTCAATTTCTCCTGACGCCACCTTTTGTGCGGCATCAATGATGTAACGATTTCGAAAGCCTGCGCGAATAACAGCCAGATCATCAACTGACAGCTGCGCAAGTTTCTCGGCACTCGGAAAAGCATAGTGCTCGTCATCAATACGCTCACCGAAATGTTCGCACAGACGCTCCACGATACCCTTGATGCGGCTGATATTGTTGTTCTGCGAGATTACAAAGCTTATCAGAGCCTCGAACGGATGCTGATTCAGTATTCTGATACCTCCCGCATAGGTTGAAGCCTCTAAAAGCACAGGGTGCATCTTTGACAACTCCTCCTTGATTTTTCCATAATCAAGGTCGAGGTCAAAATACCCGCGCCATATCTTTTCATCGAGCTCACTTGTGCTTTTAATAACAAGTGTATTATCTGTGTAAAAAACTGTTGCAACCACATCGTTGACAACTCCCGTAAAAGAACCATCGTGATTTTCTCTCCACCTGAAAGCCTGACCACAATCGAGCGTCTGGGACAAGTCAAATGGTGTCACATTTTCAAAAACAAGCTCACTCATAATAAAACCCTTTTCATAAAATCTGTTTTCAGTATATCATAATCACAAATATTATGCTATAATAATCAGGTAGAAAATAATCCCTGACACACAGTATGCTTTTTCATGGAGTTGATAATATGAAAGAAACAATTTGTACTATTCCGGTTAACGATATATTTAACGAAGTGGGCGGTTGCCCGATTTGCCGTATGCGTGACCTGATTGAAAAGCAGTACGTCGAATACATCACCGGAGCCGCGATGATGGCGCCGAACATCCGCGTTATCACAAATCAGAAAGGTTTTTGTCACCACCACTACGAGATGATGCTTTCATCAGGACCAAAGCTGTCAAACGCACTTTTGATGCAGACACGTCTGCAGTATATAGGTGACAATATGATGCCGAAGGGTTCGTCAAAGCCGAGCAAGGCTCAACTTGATGCTATCAGAAACGCACGTTCTTCGTGCTATGTGTGTGACAGAATTGACTTTGATATCAACCATCTGTTGCAGACTTTTTTTGTACAGTTTTCTGCTGATCCAGCGTTCAGAGAATCTCTGAGAAAACAGGAGTACATCTGTCTTAACCACTATGAGTTGTTGCATCGTGCGGCAAACTCAAAAGGTGGTATAAAATCAAAGGATATGAGAGCTTTCTGCGAAATCACGAACGAGCTGTGCAGAAATTATCTTGACACGCTTTACGGCGATGTCACACATTTCACGACTATGTTTGACTACCGAAATGCCGGCGGTGACTGGAAAAACTCAAAAGACTCCGTTGAACGCAGTGTGAAGTTTATTACTTCAAGCGACGTTGAGGAAATCAAATAAAACCCAAACAAACGCAAACAGCGACGAGAACATAACTCTCGTCGCTGTAATTTTTTGTATTTATTTTTCGAAATGTTTGAAGATTTTAAGGATTGACTTTTCCTCGTTGATGATACCAAGCCCGAGAAAATCGCCGTTCATATCCAAAACTCTGAATATTTCGCCATCGGTGTAACTCATATCACGTAGCGCTGTGCGGTTTATATCAAGCGGGTTGCCGTTATAAAAGCGTACGGCTTGTTTTTGCGACACTTTAAGCTCTTTGTAACGAACAAAAAGGCTCTGTGTGCTTAGCATCTCGCTCTCTACCTCGCCGTTTTCAACAAGCTCTTTGAGCTTATCGAGCGTGATAGCATCACTAAGCTCAAATCCACACGCCTTTGTTCTGACAAGAGCAGTCATCATACCGAGCGCGCCGACACTATCGGCTATATCAGCAATGAGCTGTCTGATGTATGTGCCCTTTGAACAGGAAACCGTAAGACTGCCCTCCTGTGTTTCTTCATCAAAACTCAGAAGCTCAAGCGAATACACAGTGATTTTTCGTGCCTCTCGCTCTATTTCAATCCCCTGTCGTGCAAGCTCGTACAGTCTGACACCGTCTTTCTGAATAGCAGAGTACATCGGCGGAGTCTGCATTATCTCTCCGGTAAACTTTTCGCACGCAGAAGAAAGCTCATCGAAAGTGACAGCTGATGCTCTTTCTTCGAGCACCTCACCCCATACATCAAGTGTGTCGGTTTTTATACCTAGCTTAAAGCGGGCTGTGTACGCTTTATCGTGGTCAGGGATAATATCCTGAGCCTTTGTTGCGTTGCCCACAAGTACAGGCAACACACCCGTAGCATTCGGGTCAAGCGTTCCACAGTGGCCGACCTTTTTTGTGTGAAGTGTTTTTCTCACCACCGCAACAACGTCAAACGAGGTGAACTCCTGCTCTTTGTTGATAACAATTACGCCGTTCATAGCACCTCTTCTGCGGCTTTGATAAGCAGATACTTGACGCTCTGCAAATCGCCTTTGATTGAACATCCCGATGCAGCTACATGCCCGCCGCCACCGAAACGTGAACAGAATTCGCACGCATTGATGCCATCGTTTGTGCGGACAGAAATTTTGAATGTTCCATCCTCTTTTTCGCGCATGGTAATACCGATTTTTACGCCCTCAATCTGACGCGGAATACTCGCAAGTCCTTCCATCTCGTCATCACCGGCGTTGAGAGTATTCTGCATAGCAATAGTGGTGTAAATAATCGCACATTTGCCACCACAGTAAAACTCCATAGTGTCGTAGACCATGCGCTCCATCTTGAGCTTTGCTCTGGTTTTTGTCTCAAAATTGATTCGGTTTATCTTGCTAAACTCACAGCCACGCTCAATGAGCTCAGCCGCAATACGATGAGTCTGAGCAGTTGTGTTTGTGTAGCAGAAACATCCTGTATCTGTTGAAATGCCGGTGTAAACAGCGTTTGCAATCTCACGTGTCATTTTAACACCCATAGACTTTATCAACACGTGGATAATCTCACACGCTGCCGCACACGAATCATCGACAAAAACATTTTTGGCATCAATCGAGTTAGAACCATGGTGGTCAATACAAAGGTCAATTCTGTCTTTATACTCTTCTTCGTACTCACCCAGAAGTGATAATGCCGCTACGTCAACAGAAACAACATACTTCACATCAAAGTCCTGATGTTCGTAATTCTCTGCCAGATAAGTGAACTTTGACGGAAGTTTTCCGTTAATGATAACATTCGCCTTTTTGTTAAGCGATCTGAGCGCATAACACAAAGCAAACGCACATCCCAGAGTGTCACCATCAGGATAGCGGTGAGTCAGAATATGAAAATTATCGTTTTTAAGAAGCAGTGACTTTGCTTCAAGGAGTGTTATCTTCGCCATCTTCGCTCTCCTTAATATCAAGAGAATTGAGTATTCTCGATATCTCAGCGCTGTATTCAATAGAATCTGTTGCTGTGAAAATCAGCGAAGGTACGTGTCTGAGCTTGAGTCTGTGACCAAGCTCGCGACGGATATAACCTGACGCTGAGTCAAGACCCTTGCACGCACCCTTTGCTTTGTCAAGGCCCTCAAGAGCGCTGACAAAAACAGTACAATACGAAAGGTCGTTTGTAACCTCAACTCGTACTATTGAAAGAAAAACTTCTGTAACACGAGGGTCCTTGAGCTCACGGAAAATTGCTGTGAGCTCGCGTTTGATGTCCTCGGTTGTACGTCCCATTCTATGATTAGCCATAATTAGTCCTCACGATACTCTTCGATTGTGAATACCTCGAAGATGTCGCCTTCTTTAATATCTGAATATTTTTCAAGACCGATACCACACTCGTAGCCTTCGTTGACTTCCTTTACAGAATCCTTGAAACGCTGGAGTGAAGCGATTGTGTCATCAGCGATGATGATACCATCACGAACAACTCGAACACCTGCACCACGCTGAATCTTACCGCTCTTGATGTAAGAACCTGCGATATTGCCGACTGATTTGATACGGATAATATTTCTTACCTCGGCTGTACCCAGGATAACTTCTCTTGTCTTTGGAGCGAGCATACCCTTCATAGCTGATTCGATTTCTTCGATACAATCGTAAATAATACGATACATACGCATATCAACACCCTCACGCTCTGCGCTTGCCTGAGCGTTTGCATCAGGACGAACATTAAAGCCGACGATGATAGCGTTTGATGCGTTGGCAAGCATTACGTCAGACTCGTTAACTGCACCAACAGCACCATGGATAATATTAACTCTTACTTCTTCGTTAGAGAGTTTTTCAAGTGACTGTCTTACAGCTTCAACAGAACCCTGTACGTCAGCCTTAACGATAATCTTGAGCTCCTTGACCTCGCCCAGTTTCATCTGGTCGAACAGGTTATCAAGTGTAACCTTTGTCTGAGCGTTGAACATTTCTTCTTTCTGTGCAGCTTTTCTCTGTTCAACGAGCTCACGAGCAAGACGCTCATCAGAAACAACGTTGAAAATATCGCCGCCTGTAGGAACATCAGAAAGACCTGTGATCTCAACAGGAACTGATGGACCTGCCTCTTTAACCTTTCTGCCCTTATCGTCGAGCATAACTCGAACGTGACCAACAGTTGTGCCAGCAACAACAGTGTCACCCTGCTTGAGTGTACCGTTCTGAACGAGGATTGTAGCAATCGGACCTCTACCCTTGTCGAGTCTTGCTTCGATTACGATACCCTTACCTGCACGGTTAGGGTTAGCCTTCAGTTCCTTCATATCAGCAACGAGGAGCACCATCTCGAGAAGATCGTCGATACCCATCTGAGTTTTTGCAGATACAGGTACGATTGGTGTATCGCCACCCCATTCCTCAGGAATGAGCTCGTACTCTGTTAATTGCTGCTTAATCTGCTCTGGGTTAGCGCCAACCTTATCCATTTTATTGATAGCAACGATGATTGAAACACCTGCTGCTTTTGCGTGGTTGATAGCCTCAACTGTCTGTGGCATGATACCGTCATCAGCAGCAACTACCAAAATTGCGATATCTGTAGCCTGTGCACCACGTGCTCTCATTGTAGTGAAAGCTTCGTGACCAGGTGTATCAAGGAAAGTGATATCTCTGTCGTTGATGTTAACTCTGTACGCACCGATGTGCTGTGTGATACCACCAGCCTCAGTTGCAGTAACGTGAGCGTTACGGATACAGTCAAGAAGTGATGTTTTACCATGGTCAACGTGACCCATAACAACTACAACCGGTGCACGCTCTGTGAGATTTGCATCATCGTCCTCGCTGTCATCGATAATACGCTCCTCGATTGTAACAACAACCTCTTTCTCAACCTTTGCGTGGAATTCCATCGCGATAAGAGAAGCTGTGTCAAAATCTACAACATCGTTCTGAGTAACCATAGTACCCATCAGGAAAGCCTTCTTTACAACCTCGGCAACTGTAGCCTTGAGTCTTAAAGCGAGCTCTGAAATAACGATTTCGTCAGGAATCTCGATTGTCATCTGCTTAGCCTTACGCTCAGCAGCAATACGCTTCAAACGCTCCTGCTCAGTCTCACGCTTGCCCTGACGGCGGTTCTTCTGGCCGCTCTTGATTTTCTGCTTTTTAGATGACATCTGGTTTTCGTTCTTTACCTTCTCAAATGCCATACGGTCGTATTTTTCATTGTATCTGTCTACGTTGATTTCAACAGCAGAAGTATCTACTACTCTGCCCTGTGTACGACGTGACTTGATTTCAGAATTGAGGTCAATAACCTTCTCTTCCTTCTTAGGCTGTGGTTTTTCTTCCTTTTTCTGAGCCTGTGGCTTGTTAGCCTTCTTTGCGTTTTCAGGTCTTAACGAATCTCTAGCCTCTTCGCGCTTGCGCTTTTCTTCTTCCTTGCGCTCTTTTTTCTGCTGTTCAACCTTTTCGATAGCTTTATCTCTTACAGCAAAATATGCGTCAAAGTTAGCTACTGAACTTTTCTGTGTAAAGTAGTCAAAAACTACATCAAGCTCGCTCTCATCGAGTGAAGCCATTGTCTTTTTAGTAACCTTGCAGTACTGTTCGAGCACTGCGATAACGTCTTTAGCTGAGACGCCTAAGTCTGTTGCAACATCCTTAACTTTGTATTTAATCATCATAGCCATGCGTTATTCCTCCTTTAATGAACAAATCAGTGTGTCGGCTTTTTTTGCAAAGCCGTCGTCTGTTATCGAAAGCACCGCGGTGTACTTGCCGACAGAAAGAGAAATCTCCTCTTTGGTATATGGCACTACACAAGCTTTCACAGAGTTTCTGTGAGCATGAGACAAAACATCCTTTGCGGTGTGTCGCGAACAGTCAGACGCGACCAAGACAAGCTTTGCTTTTTTCAGGTTGATAGAATCGATAACAGGGTCGTTACCCAAAACGAGCTTACCCGCTCTTCTGCACAGACCCAGCAGTGACAAAATTCTGTCAGTCATTTTCTATCTCCTTTTCCATTATATCGTAAAGTTCAGGAGAAATCTGACACTCTAGAGCACGTTCGATTCTTTTTGCTTTTCTTGCAAGCTTCAGGCACTCGATATCTTTGCAGATATAAGCGCCACGGCCCGGCTTTTTTCCGACTAAGTCAAGCGATACTTCGCCATCTTTTGAGCGGACAACACGCACAAGTTCGCGCTTTTCTTTCATCTCGCCACAACCGGTGCATTTTCTGAGCGGTACTTTTCTTGTAGCCATAGAATTCTCCTTTCAGATGTACGGATATTATGCTTCTGTTTCTTCTGATTCGTTCTCAGTTTCTTCGCCCCAGAAGCCTGATTCAGGGCGGATATCGATTTTCCAACCTGTGAGTCGTGCAGCAAGTCTTACGTTCTGACCCTTGTTGCCGATAGCAAGTGAGAGCTGTGAGTCAGGAACTGTTGCCTTGCATGATTTGCCCTCGAGGTCAATAACCTCAACACCTACAACTGATGCAGGTGACAAAGCAGCTGCAACATACTTTTCAGGGTCCTCGCTGTAAAGCACGATGTCGATTTTCTCGCCGCAAAGTCCGTCTACGATAGCAGAAACTCGTGCGCCACGTGTACCGATACAAGCACCTACTGCGTCAACCTCGCTGTCCTGTGAATAAACAGCCATTTTTGTACGTGAGCCAGCCTCACGGGATACTGACTTAATCTCAACAATACCATCGTGGATTTCAGGTACTTCGTTTTCGAAAAGTCTCTTAACAAATTCAGGATGTGTACGGGAAATGATAGCGCGTGGACCACGGTCGCCTTCCTTTACACCTGCAACATAAATCTTGATAGAATCGCCTTCTTTGAGCTCTTCGCCAGGAATCTGTTCGCTCTTTGGAAGTACGGCCTCAGCCTTGCCGAAGCGGATTGTTGCATTGCCTGAAACAGGGTCAATACGCTCGATAACAGCTGTTGCAATTTCCTGCTGTTTTGACTGGAACTCAACAAGCATCTGACCCTTCTCGCCGTCACGGATACCCTGACGGATAACTGAACGAGCTGTCTGTACAGCGATTCTGCCGAACTTCTTTGGTTCAAGCGCAACGCCGATTTCTTTGCCAACAACAGCACGCTTTGAAATAACTCTTGCGTCTTCGATAGAAATCTCGAAGTTCTCGTCTTCTACCTCTTCGACAACCATTTTATTGAGCTTTACCGTAAAGGTGTTCTTTTCAGGAATCATCTTGACTTCAACATTCTCGTTGCCACCATATAAATTACGACATGCTGAAGCGATAGCCTTGCTGATCTGTGAGATCATGTACTCAACAGGAATGCCCTTTTCTTTTTCCAGAAGCTGTAATGCTGTAAATAATTCTTTGTTACTAGCCATTTTTTGATAAACATCCTTTCTTTATATAAGTAAAAATTATGCCATTATATATCAAAATCGTCGAGCTTGATGTATGCCGCATCCTTTTTCGCTATAACGATTTCATTTTCATCAGAGTGATCGCGGATGGTGACAGCACCATCGCAGTAATCTTTGAGCACGCCTTTGAACTCTTTGCCAATGCCTTCAATCGGTCTTATCATTTTGACCATAATATCAGCACCGATGAACTGCTCAAAATGCGCATCGAGTATCAGCTCACGCTCAATACCAGGAGAGCTGACCTCCAGAATATAGTTGTCGGTAATAGGGTCAAGTTCGTCAAGCGGTTTGTCGATAGCTCTGGAAACATTTTCACAGTCGTTGATATCAACACCTGTTTCCTTGTCGATGAAAATCCTCAAAAACCACTGAGAACCTTCCTTGACATAACGCACGTCCCAAAGCTGTAAGTCGAAGCTTTTAACGATCGGCTCAACCAGCTCCCATACAGCAGTTGCTGTGCCCTTTTTCTTGCTGTTTGCCATAAAATCACCTCAAACAATACAAAAGAGCGGGTCGTCAAGACCCACTCTCTTTTAATAGTATATTCAACTTATCTGTAGTTTAGCACAAACAAATACGTTTGTCAAGCATTGATGGAATTTATGCCAATGTATATGGCGATATATCCATGGGAGGTATAATTATTCTGAAAACTTGTAGTCATTAGCCTGTTCAACATTAAATCGATGAATTGTCAAACTAAGTGCAACACTTTTCGAGATAATTCATAAACAAATCAACTGGTTTTTTGAAACCTAAAACTTTCTTGGGCCTGGCGTAAATCAACGCCAGATTCTTTTTTAATGTTTTTGGACAAACTCTTGAAAGATTTCTGCCTTTTGGGTAAAACTCACGCAATAAGCCATTTAGATTTTCATTTGTACCTTTCTGCCAAGCACAGTAAGGGTCAGCAA
>JAZSHE010000235.1:0-2718 GCA_045533085.1 Ruminococcus sp. | reverse complement strand
ATAGCAGTTATTGTGTGTTCACCACTTTCAGGGAATGCATAGTTGAGTTCATAATTCGGTTGATTACTTGATTCTCCAATCTTTTCAGCACCATTCATATATTCAACCTTTGTTGCACCTACAGGAGGTTCACTTACGCTGAATTTTACAGAATTGCCCTTGACGATATTACCCTCAGGAGCAATCAGATTCATTGGCTTGATTGTCAGTTCAGCTGTTTTCTCTTCACCGTCAACAGTTGCTTTGATTGTAACCTTACCAGGCTTTTTAGCTATTGCTTTACTTTCAGCCTGATTAAATTCTACTTCACCGCCGTCTATTGGTATCTGTGTGAAATCACCTGTTTTTTCTCCTGTAACTATGATATCAACTGTTTCGCCGATATTAACTTCGGTGTCGCTTAATGTGATTCCAGATGTCGGTGTTCCACCTCCATCGAAATTGATTGTTACTGAAGTAACTGTAAAATTATCAGCTGGAATATGTAACAAGCTAATATTATTAGCCGCATAAGAAGCATAACCCAAAGTGTTAAAATAACCATTTTCTGATGAAACACTAACACTACATTCACTTGTTACTTTTTCTTCCAGTATTTTTTTATCATATCCATGTGGTGTATTAATATAGATTATAACAGGTGGTCCCCAATTAGGAACATCTGATACAGTAACAACAATACTTGAAATACTCTTTCCTGCACAAGAAGAATCAAGCGTCCAACCACTACTAGAAACAATTCTCTTTAAATCATCAGGATTTAAAGTATACGGCTCATCCGTCATAACTCTAACCTTAGTCTGCTTCATAGCGAATGACTTAAGAACAGCTTCATTAATGTCTTCATCTACCAGAGGATTGTTTTGTGCGTTATTGAACTCAATATCGCTTTCAACATATGGAGCAAGTCCGTATGCACCATACTCAACGCCCTCGATTTTGTTAGAGAAATCACCTGATTTATAGAAGTAATACAAACCAGCTGCCGCACCAACAAGACCTGCGTTATAGTCGATTGAAACTTCGTTACAACAGTAGTCGTGGAGATCATCAATATAACTGTGACCTGATTTTGGATGATTATGTTTGTAAGTATCCATCTGAGCCTGACCCGTATGTGGTGAATTGCCATTATCAGAAACAGGACCGCCTACCATTGCACCGATTAATGTATAACTGTCATCATCATATCCGCAGTTAACCTTGTATTCTTCAAGTGAATCCCAACCGGACGCTGCTCTGTGATGTGGTGCCTGTGGTGTGTCAGTAGTAAATCCGTCAGGAACAAAGTTTGTAACAAGACATATTGGTGAATTGGTATTAGATACCGTACCGCCGTCGCAAACTCCATTAATTTTGTCATTCCAACTGTTGTCACCAAGGAGCATATTCATCTGTCCTTGTGCCCATGATTTATACTTTTCTTTATTCTGATCGTGTTTAGCAGCTACCAAAGCAGCCGTTTGCATTATAGCATTATATCTTGCACTGCCCCAGCCATCCTGGAAAAAGTATTTTTCAGGGTTATCTTCATCAATTTTTGCATTGATTTTATCTGCAAAAGTAGACCAACTATTTGAACCAATGTAAGCTCCAACAGCATAAGCGGCAAGCGATACATCGTTCCAGCTGAACCATTTATCATCATTCTTACCTATAGCATCAAACTTATCTTTGTATCCGCCATTTGGATCAGCAAGATGAAGCCAACCTGCTGCTAAAGCCATATCATCATTATGAGTTTGTGAAGAATAGAAACCAGGATACTCTACACCTTTCTGTGTTTCATCCTTATTTACGCCCCATTCATTGTAAGCACTAGGATTTTTTTCAGCAAACTCAAAAAGGTCCTTAGCTACTTTAAGATATTTTTCATATTTTTCTGAATCACTATCTTTAAAGTTTAGATAACCAAGTGCCAAAGCTGCTGCGTATTCAGAGGCAATATCAGCACCGTAATTACTCCAGAACATTTCTTTTTCACGAGTTACCTGTTTCTCAGGAGAACCCCAGTAACTATGGTCTATGTTACCGCCGCCCTTTTGAACGAGAATTTCAGAAATATCACCATTTTCGTCATACCTTACTGAATTTGCAAAGAAATCATAAAATCTTTCAAGTATAACTTTGAAATGGTTTGCTTCCTCAGAAGGTATTTTGCCTTCTTCAGTATCAGAAATGTTACCTTTAATAAACTCATAATAAGTCCAGCCAAGCATTGAAGCAGCATAACCCTGCGGTAAACCAAACATTACGTGGTCTCCCGCATCGTGATAGCCTCCGAGAATCTCATCCTCTGTATGACAATTTGTACGCCATGCAAGAGCACTTTTTGCAGCTACATCCGTACCGCACATATTTGCATCGTAGAAGTAGAGTGAATGTTGTAAAAGTCTTGCGTAGTCAGTTTTGTAATCATTTTTATCTGCGTCAGCTTTTTCAGAATTTTCGTCAGTCCAAGGTGCATCAGTCTCTGTATAAGAGGGAGCAATTACTGAACGATACAAGTCAACTGTAATTGAATGAGGTAATGTTCCACCCATTTCATCCCAAAGCTTTTGAACTGCAAGGCTGCCCTCGGGGATTGAGTAGTTGTTTGTTACTGTGAATTTTCCATCGAAACTTTCAACATTTCCCGTAGGAGCTGTTACCTTAGCTCCTGTATAAACAGGATTCCAGCCAAATGGAACATCAGCTTCTACAACTTGATATTGATAA
>JAZSHE010000229.1:0-7933 GCA_045533085.1 Ruminococcus sp. | reverse complement strand
AAATGAAGTACAGCATCTACGACGTGTTCAAGTACCTTTGGTCCGGCGATGGAGCCTTCTTTGTTAACGTGTCCGACAATAATAAGTGGGATATCAAGACTCTTAGCGACTCTCATAAGATAATTTGTACATTCCCTGACCTGAGTGATGCTTCCCGGAGAAGATTGCAACTCGTTGAGTGACATAGTCTGGATTGAGTCTATCATAACTAAATCTGGTCTGTCTTGTCTTATGGTTTCGCTGATAAGCTCAACATCTGTTTGTGTTTGTATGTAAAGGTTGTCGTTATCAACATTGAGTCGTGTTGCTCTGAGTTTCAGCTGACGTTTTGATTCTTCGCCTGAAACATAGAGAATTTTGTTATCTTTGCCGAGATGCTGACAAATCTGCAAAAGTATTGTAGATTTACCGATACCAGGATCACCGCCCAAAAGCACTAGGCTTCCCTTGACAATACCTCCGCCGAGAACTCGATCAAGCTCTGATAATCCGGTTTTATATCTGATTTCATCAGTAGTTGATATATCTTTAATCAGTACCGGTGGAGCGTAGTTTGATATTCTGGCTTTTGCAGGTGAATTGGTTGTTTTTTCTTTAATTTCTTCATTCATAGTGTTCCATTCGCCACAAGATGGACATTTCCCGTACCACTTTGGACTTTCATATCCACATTCACTACAAACGTAAACACTTTTAATTTTGTTAGCCATAATTTTTCATCCTGTTTAATAATTTGTATAGTAATATTCTAAAAATCCCAGAAATATACTGTAAGCAAGCTGTTTCTGATATGTTATTCTGTTTAATTTTTCTGCTTCATTTTTGTTAGACAGAAATCCACATTCTATTAGTATTGCAGGTACATCAGTGTTATCAAGTATGTAAATTTCACTTCCTGATAATTTACACTCTCTTTGATTATCAGGTTGTAGTAAATTGACCACAGAGCTTCTCAAGTTTTCTGCAAGCACGGAGTTTTGTTTGTTGTTGTCGGAATAGAATATCTGTGTGCCATGATATTTGCTGTCAGTAAACTTGTTCTGATGAATACTGATAACAACGTTGTTTTTTGATGAATTAAAGACCTCTACCCTGTTTTTTAAATCCTGTTGCTTACTGTATTTTTTGCTTTTATCATTTAGTGAAACATCGTCTTTACGTGTCATTATGACATTAAATCCATTTGCAACAAAATAATCTCGTAGATAGCAAGATATAGCGAGGTTAATATCTTTTTCGAGAATATTATTATTCACAGCGCCACTATCTTCCCCACCATGTCCTGGATCTATTACAATGGTTGGCTTAGAAAACGTTGTGTCTGCAGATGTCATACTTGTGTTACTTGTTAAAGAAAAAAATAATATTGTTAAACATACAAGTATAGATGTAGTTGCTATTAAAAAGTAAGTTGACCTTTCGTTCATATAACCCCTCCGCATAATATATATGCAAAAAGGTGTAATGATACTACTTTAGTTTATCTTGCTGAATCAGTATTTTCAGCGCTTCAATAGCTGTTTTGATAGCACGAGTTGTGTCAGAGATATGGTTTTCCTGTGGCATACCACATCCTGCTTGTTCCTGGTTCCAGACACAGTGAAATACTGAGCCGGCTCTTAATTTGCGAACTGCACAGACGATGTAAAGTGCGGCGCTTTCCATTTCGGATGCAAGACAACCACCCTTTATCCATGCTGTCCACTTGCTGTTCAGTTCATCGGCTACTCCCATAGTTTCAGGGCTGTGTTGACCATAAAAGCTATCTTTAGCTTGCACAACACCAATGTGATGTGGAAAATCATGATTCTTCGCTGCCTGAGATAAAGCTGATGTTACTTCGAAATCCGCTACTGCTGGAAATTCAATCGGTAAATATTCTCTTGATGTACCTTCCATACGAATCGCACCACTAGCGATAACTACATCGCCAGGGTTTACATCCATTTGCATACCACCACAAGTACCGACTCGTATAAAAGTATCAACGCCGATTTTTGCTAATTCTTCAACGCAAATTGCAGCAGAGGGACCTCCGATTCCTGTAGAAGTGACAAGTACTTTTTCGCCACAGAGATAACCCTCGTATGTTGTGTATTCTCTGTTTGACGTAACAAACTTTGGATTGTCAAGAAACTGTGCGATTTTTTCCACTCTGCCAGGATCACCTGGTATAATAGCGTATTTTGCCTTGTTTTCTTCTGATAAATTGATGTGATATTGAAGTTCTCTGCTCATATTATACCTCCAGCATATTTGAACCAAAACTCATTGGCAACAAATCGATGAGTTTATATTCAATATAATCATTTTCACTTTTTGCTACCAAAACAATGAAATCATCATCACAAAATTCACGCATAACTTGTCTGCAAACCCCACAAGGTGTTACATAGTCCGAAATCACACCTTTATTTGAGCCTACTATCGCGATTTTACAAAAACATCTTTCTCCTTCGCTTATGGCTTTGAAAAAAGCTGTTCTTTCGGCACAGTTGGTCGGAGAGTAAGCTGAGTTTTCGATATTACATCCGGTGAAAATCTTATTGTCTTTTGTCAGCAGAGCCGCGCCAACCATAAATTCCGAGTATGGTGCGTATGCTTTTTTCATAGCTTCAATCGCTGATTGTATTAGTTGTACGTTTGTCATAAGACTTCCTCCAGAAAACTGATACCAGACAGATTGTTCGAAACATTAAAATAGTCACAGATGGATTTTGCGATATCGCAAAATCCGTTTCGTGTGTGAAGATTAACCGGTTTAATATTGTTGCTATATACAAGCAACGGGACACATTCGCGAGTATGGTCAGTTGTTTTTGTATACGCGGGGTCACAACCATGGTCTGCTGTAATAATCAGCAAATCGTCATCATTAAGTCTTGATATAAAGCTATTAAGCCATAAGTCGAATTCGGATAGCGCGGTTGCATATCCTTCAATATCTCTTCTGTGGCCGTACAACATATCAAAGTCGACAAGATTAATAAAGCACAACCCGTTGAAATCTTTAGCAAAATATTCGTTGGTTTTATTCATACCATCAGAGTTATCTTTAGTGTATCTGTACTCGGTGATTCCTTTGGAAGCGAATATATCATTGATTTTACCTACAGCTATGGTATCAAGATCGTTTTGCTTAAGATAATCAAGCATTGTTTCTGATGGCGGTTCGATTGAAAAGTCGTGTCGATTCGATGTTCTTTTGTAGTTACCAGATGCTCCAGTGAATGGACGAGCAATAACTCTGCCAACTCCGTGCTTTCCACAAAGCATCTTTCGTGCTGTTTTGCAGTAATCATACAGCGTCTCAACAGGTATAATATCTTCGTGAGCGGCTATCTGAAAAACACTGTCAGCGGAAGTGTACACAATCAGCGCTCCTGTTTTCATGTGCTCATCACCGTAGTCGTTTATGACTTTAGTGCCTGAGTATGTTTTGTTGCATATAACTTTTCGTCCGGTTTTAGCAGAAAATTCTCTTATTATCTCATCTGGAAAACCGTTTGGATAAGTTGGTAAAGGCGTATTTGATACAATACCACTAATTTCCCAATGACCAATTGTCGTGTCTTTCCCCATTGAAAGTTCAGATAGTCTGCCATACGCAGATGTAGGACAATCGGTTTTTTCTCCATAATCTACACCATCGATATTAAACAAACCGAGTTTTATTAGTGTTGGAATATTAAGCTTGTTTGATGTTGTTAGTGATTTGAGAGTGTTTGAGCCTTCGTCGTTGAATATTCTTGCATCAGGTGCGTTGCCAATACCGAAACTGTCAAGAACAATAAGAAAAACTCTTTTTGACATAAAATCATCCTTTAATCACGTGGTGTTATAGTTGGAAGTTTTTCAAATTCTACAGCACTGTTAAGTGCGAGTTCCATCATCTTTGTAAATGATTTTTCTCTGTCCTCTGCGCTGAGAGAATCAAATGGTGGATAAACAAGATCGGAAATGGTACATATAGCTAACGCTCTCATAGAAAGACGCTGAGCAGTGAGATATAGTGCCGCTGCTTCCATTTCGACCGCAAGACAGCCAATTTTTCCCCACTTTATTGCAGGAGTTGTATCATCGTAAAAAGTATCTGATGAAAGAAGGTTGCCAACAGGCATATTAATACCCATATTTTCTGCAACTGATTTAACTGTGCTGAGCATATCGTAATCACAGATAGGAGCAATTATGCCGTTTAAACCATATTGGGACTGGAAGTTTGAGTTTGTGCACGCACCCATACCTGCGACAATATCTCGTAGGTTAATACCGTCTTTTATAGCACCAGCGCTACCGATACGCATAATATTCTGAACACCAAAGTGTTTGTACAACTCGTAGCTGTAAATACCGATTGATGGCATTCCCATTCCACTGGCCATAACTGATACTTTAACATCTTTGTAGTATCCTGTGTATCCGTTGACACCGCGAACATTGTTGACAAGCACGGGGTTTGTCAGAAAGTTTTCCGCAATATACTTAGCTCTTAGAGGATCGCCGGGCATCAATACGGTTTTGCCAAAACCAATATTTTCATCGAGTAAATTAATATGAGGTGTTTTCATCATTATCTCCTGTATTTTTAACAAGTTTTACTATACGGCTTGTACCAAGTCTGTGTGCACCTAAAGAAATGAAGTCTTCTGCATCGTTGATGTTAGAGATACCACCTGCTGCTTTAATTTTAAGGCCTTCTGATACATTTTCAGCAAACAGTTTTATATCATCCTTTGTTGCACCTGCTGTCGAAAATCCTGTAGAAGTTTTGATAAAATCAGCGTCAGATTCAGAAACGACTTTGCAAAGTCGGATTTTTTCTTCATCAGTCAAAAGACATGTTTCGATTATTACTTTTAGTATTTTACCGCTACAAGCTTTTTTTATGCTGTTGATTTCTTCAAGTATCTGCTCATACTTATTGTCTTTTACCCATCCGATATTGATTACCATATCAATTTCATCAGCGCCGTTTTTTATAGCATTTTCTGTCTCAAAACATTTGGTTTCAGTTGTATTATAGCCATTTGGAAAGCCGATTACCGTGCAAATTGCGACTTTGCCGTCTACATATTCTTTGGCTTCTTTTACGTATGATGGCGGAATACAAACAGATGCTGTGTTGTATTTTATAGCGTCATCACATATAGCTTTGATTTCGTTGAAAGTTGCTGTCTGGGTCAAAAGTGTATGGTCAACATATGTGAGAATTTTATTGATATTCATATTACATTACTCCTATATTATTTATTTTAATTATATTGTAAATGCATAACTACGTCAATAAAAATCAATCACAATTAAAACTTTAAATCATAAGTTAATATTGAGAAAGAATGTGAGATGATTGTAATGAAAAATTATGGATTTATGACGCTTGATAAAGCGGAGATCGGTTCTGTGTATTATATTCGTGATATATACGGATTTGAGCAAAAACAACTATACCGATTGTATGATTATGGTATAGTTGAAGGTAGCAAAATAGTTCCACTGTTTAAAAGCCTGATTAAAGGATGCGTCGCTTACAGTGTAAAAGATAGTGTTTTAGCGTTGAGAAATGAAGATGCACACAAAATTACTGTCAGTTTAAGGAGGTAGTATGCGAAGTGATGACAGAAAGATATCAGGAAACTCAACACTTTATGATTATGAAATAGCTCTGATAGGAAATCCGAATGTTGGAAAAAGCTCGCTGTTTAATCTTGTTACTGGTTTAAAACAACACACAGGTAACTGGAGTGGTAAGACTGTATCTAATAGCTTTGGTTTCTATAAACATAATGGTAAAATGTTAAAAATAGTAGATTTACCAGGTGTTTATTCGCTGAAAGCTGATTCTAAAGAAGAAGAAACAGCAAACGATTATATACTCTCTTCTCGATTCAGTTGTGCAGTTATAGTAGTTGATTCGACTAATTTAGAGAGAAATCTGAATCTTTTGGTGCAAGTTTTAAAATACACTAATAAATGTGTCTTGTGTCTAAATATGTGGGATGAAGCAGAGAAAAATGGTATTTATATTGATACAGATGAACTTTCCCTACAGTTTGGAATTCCTGTGGTTAAAACGTCAACAATAAGAAAATATGGTATTAATAAGTTGTTTGATACTGTACTTTCGGTGTCAAACGGCTCCACAAAAACATATACAATAACGCAAATCAAGAATCTTATTGATGTTCAATACACAGATTATGTAAGAGAAATCTATCAATTAGCTACACGTGTATGTAACAAATGCCAGTATAAACCCGAACGAAATAATCAGCACTTACTGGATAAAATTCTCACTTCTAAATTTACCGGAGCATTAGCACTGATTTTAATTTTACTTGTACTGTTCTGGATAACTATAGTTGGAGCTAATATTATAAGCGATATGTTGAGTGGTTTGTTTTCCTGTGTTATATCAATAATTAGAGAAACACTGGAAAATTGGGAACTAAATACTCGTTACATCAGTTTTCTTGTAGACGGGATACTTACAACTTTGTGCTGGGTTGTAGCGGTAATGTTGCCACCGATGGCTATATTTTTTCCGATTTTTGCGATTCTGGAGGATTCTGGAATTCTACCACGAATAGCTTTTAATCTTGACCCCTTTTTTAAAAAAGGTGGTTGTAACGGCAAACAATCGCTGACAATGGCTATGGGACTTGGATGCAATTCGTGCGGGGTTATGGGATGTCGAATAATCAATAGTAACAACGAAAGGAATATTTCGATAGTAACCAACAGTTTTGTACCTTGTAATGGTAAACTACCTTCTCTGATTGTTATATCTTCAATATTTATAGCAACTACCAATAACAATTTTTTGAATACAGTTATCACTTCAGGTGTATTAGTAGTGCTAGTGCTGCTATCTGTCGCGGTAACGATGGTTATCAGCAAATTGTTATCAAAATGGTTATATAAAGGCAAATCTTCTGTTTTTATGATGGAGTTACCACCATATCGTAAACCTCGTATAATGAAAACTATTCTGTATTCACTCAAAAACAAAGCTATATATGTGTTGCTGAGAGCTGTCGTTGTAGCAATACCCGCCGGAGCAATTATTTGGTTAGTTGCGAATATAAGGTTGCAAAATATTACTGTACTACAGTTTTGCACAGATATATTAAATCCTTTTGGTTTGATTCTTGGACTTGACGGAATTATTGTTATGGCATTGATACTTGGATTTCCTGCTAATGAAATAGTGATTCCAATAATGCTGATGGCATATACAACATCTACGTCGTTGATTGACTATACAGGAACAGCTGAGCTTTCTACCATACTAATCAACAATGGTTGGACACTTACTACCGCTTTGTGTTTTCTTGTTGTATGTTTATTTCATTTTCCTTGTGCGACAACATGTGCAACAATTTACAAGGAAACAGGTAGTGTTAAAACTACTATGGTATCTGTATTAATTCCTACTTTGGTTGGTTTAAGTTTAAGTATGTTAATTTCTTTATTGTTTTGAAAACTATCCATTTTCGTATTTTTTACGCAATGTTTCAAGAGCTTTCTTTTCGATTCTTGAAACGTAAGAACGTGAAATCTCAAGCTTTTTTGCTATTTCGCGCTGTGTTAAAGGATTGTGGTTATTTAAACCATACCTGAGAGTAAGTATCTCCTTTTCCCTTTTACACAGGGTTTCGTTCATATACCTCTGTAGCTTTGAAAGGTTAATTTTTGTATCTATGTCGTCAATAATGTTATCTTCACACGCCATAACATCCATCAAAGTTAAAGGGTTTCCATCTTTATCGCTGTCGATTGCTTCGTTTAATGATATATCCTGAGATGATTTTTTGGCGTTACGAAAATGCATCAGTATTTCATTTTCAATACATCGTGAGGCATAACTCGATAGTTTAATGTTTTTGTCCGGATTATATGTGTTTACAGCTTTTATAAGCCCTATAGTGCC
>JAZSHE010000008.1:0-6850 GCA_045533085.1 Ruminococcus sp. | reverse complement strand
TGAATGTGCACTTTGGTACGCAAGTTGGAATAGCAAATATCATATAGTCTTTGCACCAAAATAAAAGCCGTAACATAAAATATGGTGTAGTATTTTTTTCAGAGGTGACGGCAGTGCTTTATAATAGCGTTGGTGTAATCGGCGGTGACAAACGTCAGCTATACTGTGCAAAGGCTTTTTGTGATGACGGGCTCAAGGTGACGCTCGGTGGTTTTGATAAATTGAAGAGCGAGGGAGAGCTTGAGATAACATCTCCGCTAGAAGCAGCATTGTGTAGCGAGTTTATCGTTTTGCCATTGCCGTGTGTAAAGGGCGGAAGGCTCAACGCTCCGTTTTCGAACAGCGAAGTTGTTTTTGACAATGCGCTTGTTACGGCGATGAGTGGCAAAAAGATTTTTTGTGGTATGAAACAACGACTTTTCGATTTGGTGCCACAGCTCAACACCTGTCTTGTGTATGACTACTCAACGCGTGAAGAGTTTGCGGTGAGAAATGCGGTATCAACAGCCGAGGGCGCGCTCGAAATTGCTATGCGTCAGTTTGAAGGGACAATAAGTGGTGCGCGTGTACTTGTATGCGGATACGGCAGAATAGGTAAGGTGCTGTGCTCTTTGCTTTGCTCGCTCAACGCGCGTGTTACTGTGAGTGCAAGAAAAAGAAGCGACATTGAGTGGATAAATATAAATGGGGCGAAATCGTGCCTGACATCAGAGCTTTCGGTGCTTGAACCATTTGATATTATCTTCAACACGGTGCCATCGTTAGTGTTTGACTCGCGCTTGCTGTCACATATCGCAAAAAATGCTGTTCTGATAGATCTGGCTTCTGCTCCCGGTGGTGTGGATTTTGAGTCAGCGGGGCGACTGGGGATTTGTGCTGTGCACGCTCTTTCGCTTCCGGGTAAAGCTGCACCGAAAACCGCGGGTGAAACAATAAAAGATACAATAACAAATATGCTTGAGGAGGATGGCAGGTGTCGAAAACTTGCATAGGATACGCTATGTGCGGTTCCTTTTGCACCTTTTCAAAAGCGATATCACAGATGAAGAATCTGAAAAATCTTGGATATGACGTGCTTCCGATTATGTCGACAAATGCTATGACAACAGATACACGCTTTGGAAAGGCGAAGGAGTTTATATCACAGATTGAAGAAATTACGGAAAGAAAAATCATCGGCTCGATCAAAGATGCGGAGCCTGTTGGCCCGAAAAAAATGTGCGATTTGATGCTTGTTTGTCCTTGTACAGGCAACACGCTGTCAAAAATTACTCTTGGTATAACCGACACGCCTGTTACTATGGCGGTGAAATCTCACCTGAGAATTCTGCGCCCTGTGGTGCTGTGTGTTGCTACAAATGATGCGCTGGGCGCAACGGCTCAGAATATCGGCAGGTTGCTCAATACAAAGAATGTGTACTTTGTGCCGCTTTCTCAGGATGACCCCGATAAAAAGCCGAACTCGCTTGTGTCGCATTTTGAGCTTGTTTCAAAAAGCGTAGAGTGTGCACTTGTGGGTCAACAGCTTCAGCCTGTGTTCAGATGAATAATTCGAAATCAGAATAATAAATTGACGGTTGGTGGGTTCTTCCTATCGACCGTTGCTTTTTTGTAAAGTTTTATTGAAAAGATTTCTCAGGTGTGGTATATTAGATATATTATATTTGTGATTTTCAGAGGTGTTACGATGAAATATTGTGGCGAATGTAAAAAGCTGTACTTGGGTGATGACACCGTTTGTATCGATTGTAATAAAAAGTACAAGGAGATTATTGATATCAACGAGCCTGTTATGCTGTGCGTTGTCGGCTCGGTTGAACGCAGTCTTGTGTGTGGTGCACTCAAGGATGCTGAGATTCCTTTTGTCGAAAAACAGTACGGCAAAGCGGGCGTTGCTAACGAGGTTGTAACCGGCTATGACGCAAAGCTTCTGAATATCGCTGTGCTTGTTCCGTACTCTGCAATACCAAAAGCATACGAGCTCATCACTAATGTTGGTGTTGATGCGCGTTTTGATGAAGCTGTGCTTGAAAAAGCTAAAAGCGATGTTGAACAGTACAAACTCAGTTTGAATGATAACAAAGAAGCAAATATGAGCAGCAAAAAACGTACTACCGTAAAGGTTCTTTCTGCGATTGCTTTTCTGATTTTGGTTGCTGTCGTCGTTTTAGGGATAGACTATGTTATGGAACTGATTAAGAAATTATTTGGAGGTTGATAAATATGAATATCAATACATTATGTGTACAGGCAGGCTATGAGCCTAAAAATGGCGAGGCAAGAGTTGTGCCAATTTGCCAGAGTACTACTTTCGCTTATGATAGCGCTGAAACAATGGGCAAGCTGTTTGATTTAGAGGCTGATGGCTTTTTCTATACCCGTCTTGCTAACCCTACATTAGACGCTGTTGAAAAGAAAATCGCTGCTTTAGAGGGTGGCGTTGGTGCAATGCTTACATCAGCCGGACAGGCTGCATCACTCATTTCTATCACTAACATCTGTAAAACAGGTGACCATGTTATCTGTGCGGCTGCTATCTACGGCGGTACTTTCAACCTGTTCAACAAAACTCTCCGTGATTTGGGAATCGAGTTTTCTTTTGTTGACCCTGCAGCCAGCGAAGAAGAGCTTAATAATGCTTTTAAAGAAAATACAAAAGCTGTTTTCACAGAAACTCTTTCAAACCCATCACTTGATGTTTGTGACTTGGAGCTTTACGCTAAGTGTGCTCATGCCCACGGTTGTCCGCTTATCGTTGACAACACTTTTGCTACTCCTGTAAACTGCAGACCATTCGAGTGGGGCGCTGACATTGTTGTTCATTCTACTTCTAAATATATGGATGGTCACGCTGTGGCTCTTGGTGGTTGTATTGTTGACAGCGGTAACTTTGACTGGAACAACGGCAGATACGAGATGCTCACAACTCCTGATGAGACATACCATGGCGTAACATACACTGAGCACTTCGGCAAGGCTGCATATATCGCTAAAGCAAGAGTTCATCTTATGCGTGACCTTGGCACACAGATGTCACCACAGAACGCTTTCTTATTAAATCTCGGTCTTGAGACACTTCACCTGAGAATGGCTCGTCACTGTGAAAACGCTATGGCTGTTGCCAAATTCCTCGAGAATCACGATAAGGTTGAGTGGGTTAACTTCCCGGGTTTAGAGTCAAACAAGTACTATGACCTTGCAAATAAATATATGCCACAGGGTACCTGCGGTGTAATTTCCTTTGGTGTAAAGGGTGGCAAGGCTGAGGCTGCCAAAATGATGGAAGGTTTAAAGCTTGCGAAAATTGTTGTGCACGTTGCAGATGCTCGTACTTGTGTGCTTCATCCTGCGTCAACAACCCACCGTCAGCTTACTGATCAGCAACTCATCGATGCAGGCATTATGCCAAATATGATTCGTCTTTCTGTTGGTATCGAGGACGTTGAGGATATCATCGCTGACTTTGCTCAGGCTTTAGATAACGTATAATTATTTCTACTTATCCGCAGTGCGATTGTACTGCGGATAAAATATAGGTGCATTATGAAATTTTTTACAAGTGCAATTATCGCCGCTTCTGGTAACTCGACACGAATGGGGTTAGGGGTTTCTAAACAGCTCATTGATTTGTGTGGTAAACCTGTTATCGCTTATACTCTCGCTGCTTTTGAGAACTGCGATGTTATCGATGAAATTGTTTTGGTATGTCGCGAATGTGATATGGAGAATATCAAAGCGATAGCAAGTGGATTTTCGAAGGTCAGAGCGGTAGTGACAGGTGGCGATACAAGAGATAAATCTGTATGTAACGGAGTTAATGCGTGTAGCAAAAATGCTCAGTTTTTTGCTGTGCACGATGGCGCAAGACCGCTTGTTACAACTGATGATATAAAAAAGGTTGTGTCAGAAGCTTTTGTAAAAAAGGCGTGCACGCTCGGCACTTTGGTTACTGATACAATCAAAGTTACTGACAGCAACAATGTTATACTCGCCACTCCTGACAGAGCTGCTTTGAGAGCTGTGCAGACACCTCAGGTGTTTGAGCGTGAGTTGTATCTGAGAGCGATTGAATATACTGTTGAAAACAACCTCAGCGTGACGGATGATTGTTCGATGGTTGAAGCGCTGGGTGAGAGGGTAGAAGTTGTGCTTGGCAGTGCTGAGAATATCAAGCTCACAACGTTGAGTGACCTTACTTTTGCACAGGCTATTTTGAAATCACGAGAACAATAATAATTCTATAGAAGAATTCTAAATAAGAAATTAATAGGAGGCGTAATATGAGAATCGGACACGGATATGATGTACACAAATTGGTTGAGGACAGACTGCTGATTTTAGGTGGTGAGCAGATTCCGTACAAAAAAGGTCTGCTCGGACATTCGGATGCGGATGTGCTTCTCCACGCGATTATGGATGCGCTTTTGGGTGCGGCGGCTATGCATGATATCGGTTACCATTTTCCTGATACTGACGAGCGATACAAGGATGCGGACAGTATGATGCTTCTCAGAGAAGTGGTTTTTAAGCTCAGGGATAAAGGTTACAAAATCGTCAATATCGATGCAACAGTTATTGCTCAGGCGCCAAAGCTCAAGCCGTTTATCGAGAATATGCGCGAGAATATTGCGTACACCTGCAAAATTGATGTTGATTGTGTTAATGTCAAAGCTACAACCGAGGAACATCTTGGTTTTACAGGTGCAGGTGAGGGAATAGCGGCACACGCTGTTTGCCTTATTGATTAATTAAGAATAGAAATAGCATCTCTTTCATACTTTGGTAGTAATGAAAGAGGTGCTTTTTATGTTTATAAAACGATGTGTTGCGATTGTGCTGAGTGTAGCACTTATCTTATCACTATGTGGCGTCAGCGTCAGCGCGTTGAATGAAGAAGAAATTAGCTCGCCGAGTGCGGTTGTGATGGAACCTGTGACGGGTAAAGTTCTTTTTGAGAAAAATGCGCACGAGCAACGCGCGTGTGCGTCTATAACCAAGGTGATGACGCTTCTGCTTGTGATGGAAGCGATAGAGAGCGGGAAGATTACCTATGATGAGATTGTTACAACATCTGAACACGCAAAAAGTATGGGAGGATCGGATATCTGGCTCGAAGTAGGGGAGCAGATGACGGTTGATGAGATGATAAAGGCTACTGCTGTTGCGTCTGCTAACGATGCCGCCGTGGCTCTGGCGGAGCATTTGTGCGGTAGTGAGGACGAATTTGTAGCAAAAATGAACGAGCGCGCAAAAGAGCTGTCAATGAAAAATACGGTGTTTAAAAACTGCAACGGACTTGACGAAGAGGGTCACCTTACCACTGCTTATGATGTAGCTTTGATGAGTGCTGAGCTTATGAAACACGAGGATATCTTTAACTACACAACAATATGGCTTGATACCTTGCGTGGTGGTGAAACCCAGATTGTCAACACGAACAAATTGCTGAAATCGTATAACGGAATAACTGGACTTAAAACGGGTACAACAGGGGATGCGGGGTCATGTATTACTGCCACAGCTACCCGAAACGGGTTGTCGCTGTGCGCTGTGGTGCTTGGTGCTGTTACAGGTACAGAGCGATTTAAAGATGCGGCAACGTTGCTGGACTACGGATTTGCAAATTATGAGATGCTCAGCGTTGATGTGTCAGACGAGAAGTTCAGCGAAATTCAGGTTAAAAATGGTATGCAGAAAAAGGTGAAACTGGAGTGCAACGGTGCGACTGATATGGTGGTCGGGAAGGGGAGCTCTGAGAACATTGAGCAAAGCTTCAGTTTGCCTGAGTTCGTAGAAGCTCCTGTAGAAAAAGGACAGAAAGTCGGAACAATAAGTTTCACTATGAGCGGTGAAAATGTCGCTACTTTTGATATTGTTTCTACTCAATCGATCGAAAAAATAGCATTTAAAGCTGTCTTTTTTAAGTTGTTTTGTGCATTGTCGGCGTTATAAAGAGTGTGAAATTGTGCATAATTAACAAAAATGCTAACTCAAAATCGTTATTTTAAATATCCAAAGAACCTAATATGCCTATTGCAAAAAAACTCAATTTATTGTATAATGAACCCATCAGTATAACTATAGATTGTTATACTTCTTTTACGGAATTATGAAAGGAAGGATCACTAATGCCAACAACACTCAGTGATAAACATTTACAGGGCTTTGTGAGTCAGGAAGAATACACAGGTATTGCACCTCAGGTTAAAGCCGCCCACGAAGCACTTCACACAGGAACAGGTCTTGGAAACGACTTTATCGGCTGGCTCACACTGCCAACTGATTATGACAAGGAAGAGTTCGCGAGAATCAAGGCTGCTGCTGAAAAAATCAAGAAAGATACCGACATTTTCGTTGTTATCGGTATCGGTGGCTCATACCTCGGCGCTCGTGCTGCTATCGAGTTTATCAAGTCACCTAACTACAACGCTTTAGCTAAGGATACTCCTCAGGTTTACTACGCAGGTAACTCTATCAGCTCAACAGCTCTTGCTGAGCTTATCGAAATCTGCGAGGGTAAGGATGTATCCATCAACATGATTTCTAAGTCAGGTACTACAACAGAGCCTGCTATCGCTTTCAGAGTATTTAGAGAGCTTCTTGAGAAAAAGTACGGCAAAGAAGGCGCTAAAGAGCGTATCTACTGTACAACAGACAAAGCTAAGGGTACTTTAAAGCAGCTCGCTGACAAAGAGGGCTACGAGACATTCGTAGTTCCTGATGATGTAGGTGGTCGTTTCTCAGTTTTAACAGCTGTTGGTCTTCTTCCAATCGCTGTTTCCGGTGCTGACATCGACGCTCTCATGAGTGGTAAGTCGGATCGTAGCCATGTCGTTCTGTGAGCCAAGGA
>JAZSHE010000247.1:0-17354 GCA_045533085.1 Ruminococcus sp. | reverse complement strand
ACATCCATCAAGATTGACGGTGTTCTCCACGAGTTCTCAACTATTGAAGGTGTTAAAGAAGACGTTACTGAGATTGTTCTCAATATGAAGAGCCTGGTTGCTAGACTCCACAGCAACGGACCAAAGGTCGTTGAGATTTCTGCTGAGGGCCCATGTGAGGTTACAGCAGAGAGCATCAAGTGCGACAGTGAGGTTGAGATTCTTAATCCGGACCTCCACATTGCAACTTTAGGTGAAGATTCTAAATTAAATATGGAGATCACTTTGGACAAGGGCAGAGGTTACGTTCCAGCTGAGCGTAACAAGGCGTTAATGCCAAGTGATGTTATCGGTGTTTTACCGGTTGACTCAATTTACACACCTGTTCTCAAAGTGAACTACACAGTAGATAACACCCGTGTTGGCCAGATCACAGACTATGACAAGCTCACACTCTCAGTTTGGACAAACGGCGTTATCAACGCTCAGGAAGCAGTTTCTCTTGCTGCTAACATCCTTACATCACACCTGAATCTTTTCGCTGATCTCTCAGACAGAGGCTACAGCGCTGAGATTATGGTTGAAAAGGATGACAAGGGCAAGGAGAAGGTACTCGAGATGACAATCGAAGAACTCGACCTCTCAGTACGTTCATTCAACTGCCTCAAGCGTGCAGGCATTAACACAGTTGAAGACCTCATCTCTAAGTCTGAAGAAGATATGATGAAGGTTAGAAACTTAGGTAGAAAGTCACTTGAAGAGGTTATCTATAAACTCTCAACACTTGGTTTTAGCCTGCGTAAAGAAGACGAATAACCTTATATATAACTCTTACAAAATCGTAAAGGAGTGAATTAAAATGCCAGGTACAAGAAAATTAGGCAGAGCAACAGACGCAAGAATGGCTATGCTTCGTGCACTCGTTACTTATCTGCTTGAGAACGGCAAAATCGAGACAACAGTTACTCGTGCAAAGGAAGTTTCTTCCCTCGCTGAGAAGATGATCACTATTGCTAAGAAGGAGACTCTTGCTAACAAGCGTAACGTTATGGCTTTCATCACTAAGGAAGACGTAGCTTCAAAGCTTTTCAAGGAGATCGCTCCGAAGTATGCTGACAGAAACGGCGGTTACACACGTATCACAAAGATCGGTCCACGTCGTGGCGACGCTGCTGAGATGGCTATCATCGAGCTTATCTAATTTAAGATTCGCATAAATTAAGCACCCAAGGAAACTTGGGTGCTTTTTGTATGGTTAGCTATTTAAAATTAATTTTAAATAGCTATTGACATTTGTGTGTCTGTGATATATAATCTATTTAAAGAAAATTTGAAATAGGAGAACACTATGGCAGTTTCTGATATACTTTCAGCACTAGCGGATAATAACCGGCGCAGGGTGCTAGAAACTCTAAAAAAAGGAAAAATAAGTTCGGGTGATTTAGCAAAAGAACTTGATATGACACCTCAAGCGTTGTCATATCATCTCTCTAAATTAAAAAAAGCTGATCTCATTTACGAAACAAAAAACAAAAACTTCATTTATTATGAGCTTAATCTCACGGTGCTCGATGAAGCGTTGATGTGGATTATGAATCTGAGAGGGGATAATGATGACAAAGACTAAGAAAATTATTTATAAATTGCTGACAAGATTACCTTTGTCAGTAACATTAATTGCTTTTTTCTTCATGCCTGAAGAGGTACCTGTACACTTTGATTTGAACAACAATGTTGACAGATGGGGTAGTAAGTACGAGCTTTTAATATTGCCGTTCATTATAATGGCGATCGGAATTGTGTTCTTGCTTATTGCGAACCACCTTGATAAAAAAGAAGAGTGCGGCAGTAATAATTTTAATGTATGCACAACTATAGGTATAGCAATTTTGGCGATGTTTAATGTAATGACATATTACACACTGTTCATAAGCTTTATGGGATTTCAGGATTTAGAGTCTGTGCAGATTGATTTTCTAAGTTTGATGACATTTTTGATAGGTTTCGTTGTAATAATAATTGGTAATGTTATGCCGAAAGTTAGGATGAACTCTATGCTTGGCTTGCGTACTAAATGGAGCATGAGTAGTGAAGAAGCGTGGAAAAAAAGCCAGCGTTTTTGTGGATATACGGGAATTTTAATTGGCTTGATAATAGTTGTTTTGAGCTTAGTATTCGATGGCTCAATAAGTTTGTTTGCAAGCATTTTGTTGTTGATTGTTATGGGAATTATAGACACGGTTTACTCATATTTTGCAAGTAAATGACTTTCAATACTCTAAAGGGCACTCGACTTTTCAGTCGGGTGCTTTTTGTTTGTGGTGTATTGAAAAAGATGTGGTATAATGATAATATATAAAAAGTAAAATTAAAGCGGAGAATGTTTATGAAACGATTTATATCAGTAGTTATGAGTGTTATAATGCTCGTTGCTTTAATTCCTACGTTTGAGGTTTCGGCTGAAACAGTTTATACAGAGATTTATACTGCTGAACAGTTACGTGCGATTGATAACAACTTGAACGGAAATTACAAGCTGATGAATGACATTGATTTGTCTGCCTATACAGGCTCAAATGGAAAATATGATTTTAACTCAAATGGCTGGGAGCCAATTGGTAGTGGCGGAGTATATGGCAATAATGCATTTACAGGTGTGTTTGATGGAAATGGGCACACAATCAGCGGTATCAGAATTCATGTGACTTCAATACCAAAGGGTGCAAGTTCTAAGACTGCTCATATCGGATTGTTTGCATATAATTCAGGTGTTATCCGTAATCTTACAGTTGATGGAATGGTTAGTTCCATCTATGAGTATGGCGTGCCTTATATTGGTGGTATTGTTGCGTATAACAAAGGTACGATAGAGAGCTGTGCGAATAAATGCTCTATTTATATGAACTATAATAACCTGGTATCAAACTTTGCAGGAGGTGTTGCAGGTTATAATGTAGGTACAATCAAAGAGTGTTTTAATGACGATTATGTCAGTATTTCAGGTCAAAAGTCATCTAGTGCCTATTATGTGTATTGTGCAGGTATTGCTTGTGGTACGGGTAGTATCTATAATTGCTATAACACGGGCAGAATTTCTGCAACACATAAATATGGTGCTGTGAAAGCTTTAGGCGGTGGTATCAATACCTGTGAAAAGACAAGAGTTGACATATCATCATGCTACAATATCGGAAATTCTGAGTATGCTATTTCAAATGTAGACTCAACAAAGAGTTATTTTTTAATCAACAGCGGGTTTAACACAAACAATTGTGCTAAGATGCTCACAGCAGAACAGATGCAAAATGCAGAGAATTTCCCTGAGTTAGATTTTGAGAATATCTGGTGTGTTGACTCAAAAAGTGGCTACAGCTATCCACAGCTTATTACAAATCGTCAGGCGCCATCTGTAGTTGTAAATATCGAAATCGTTACGCTTCCTGAAAAATTGACATATACAGAAGGCGAGGAGATTGATACAAGTGGTCTTTGTGTTAATCTTGTCTATAGTGATGGCAAAACAGAAGTGACAGAGGACTATACTTTAAGTGGTTTTGAAAGCACAGTTGGTACTCATACAGTAAATGTGAGTTACGGTGATTTTACCGAAACATTTGATGTTGTAGTTGAAGCGAAAAAACCGCTCTATATCCTAGGTGATGCTGATATGAGTGGCAAAATTAACGTAGGTGACGCTACCCAGATTCAGCTCTATATAGCTGAACTCGAGGTTGCTGATACCTTTAACTTTGATGCGGCAGATGTTACAGGTGATTCGAAGCTCAACGTAATAGATGTTACAAATATTCAGCTTTACCTTGCGCAGTATCCGACGGATTATCTCATCGGCGAGACTGTGTACGAAAAATAAAACTATCCCCACAGCGTGTAAAAGTACCAGCTGTGGGGATTTTTGTAGGCTTATTTAATTAAGTCGTTAAAAAGTTCGATGTTTTTGTACTCAGGCTTTAACTCTCCCGATTCTTCCTTTTTAATAATCTCAACAATGCGGTCATTGATAGGGGTAGGGACATTCAGTTTTTTGCCCCACTCACAAACAACGCCGTTGATAGCATCAATCTCACATGGCTTGCCGTTTCTAATATCCTGAAGCATAGACGGCAGGATTGAACTGTGCTTTTTCATAGCAATCGGGATGATGAGAGTGCCAATTGCACGCTTGATAGGGTTAGTGTAGTAGAACAGCTTGGTGATGTCTTTGCCCTGCACAGGAGCAAATGTCGCACCAGCTGCACGACCAACATCAATAACTTCCTTGATGCAACGGATAGCAACCTGTTTTGACATTTTGTTTGTAGCAACATCACCAAATGTGCCACCGATAACCGTGCCCAGTCCTGAGAAAGTAGCGTTGATTAACAGCTTTGACCAGCGTGCACCAATGAGATTACTTTCAATATGAACAGGGCACATAAGTTCCAGTAAATTCTTGACCATATTGAACTGTGAATTCGTAATGCCGTCCATTTTGCCCATATGGAAAGACAAAGATTCAACCTCGCTTGTCAGTTCACAAACACCTGGAGCTTTGAGTGTAGCGCCCCATTCAACGGTACAGCCCATAGTACGATTGTTACCGACGATTTCTGCGATGAGCGGTTCAGGTAAGCCGTTCTGAAGTGTGACAATAACACCATCATCGCTGAGATAGTCTTTTAAGAATGTGACAACTTCGCGATTAAAAAGCTGTTTGGTCATCAGCAAAATAACATCGTACTTGCCCTGCATCTGTTCTGGTAAGATAGCTTTGACAGAAACATTCATTTCAACAGTTCCTGTGATTGTAGCACCATTTTTGTTGAGTGCTTCAACGTGTGCTTTGTTGCGGTTGATAAGGTCAATTTCACCGCTGTTTTTTGTTATGTATGCACCAAGCACAGTGCCTAGTGAACCTGCACCATAAATAGCATAACGTTTCATTCTGATTCCTCCGTATCAGTAAAAAATTGCCCTATAATTATACCACAAAAAGCTTTTCTTTCATAGTGTGTTCGAAGTTTCAATAAAAATTTATCGAAAAACAATAAAAATCTATTGACAAACAGTAATGATTGATGTATTTTAAGAATAGAAACTATATTTGGAGGTAATTATGTTTAAAGTATCTGCTAAATTTTCAAACAATCTGTCGCTTGTTATCGCGATTGTATTTTTTATAGGATGTATTGCGGCGGCATTTTTGATGCCGACAGTTACAAATATGTTGATTGATACCCCTGATAACATCGGCGATAGGGGAAGTATAACTGAGGGTGGCAGAATATTTGTGCACATTGTAGCTTATGTTTTGCTTGCTATCGTTGCTCTTGCTGACGTGCTTTCGATCGCTTTGTTGCTCAGAGTCAGAAAAGGTGATGTATTCACTTTTAAGAGCGTTTCGCTCATCAGGGGAGTTTCGTGGTGTTGTATCGCTTTGTGCATCGCGTTTGCTGCACTTGGTGTATACTTTCAACTTGCGTTAATTATGGCTTTTTTATCACTGTTTCTTGGAATATGCCTTCGGGTTGTGAAAAATGTTATTGAAGAAGCAACTTTGATTAAGAATGAAAATGACCTGACTGTGTAGGTGATAGTATGATTGTAGTGAATCTGGATGTAATGATGGCAAAGCGCAAGATGTCGCTTAACGAGCTTTCTGAAAAAGTCGGCATCACGCTTGCAAATCTTTCGATATTAAAAAATAATAAAGCAAAAGCTATTAGATTTTCGACTTTAGATGCGATATGCAAAGCACTCGATTGCAAGGTTGAGGACATCATTGAATTTGTAGAAGACTAAGTTTTATATGATTGGAAGAGGTAAAAGCAGGTTGAAACGTAAATGGTTGTGTCAAGCCGTTATGGACGGATTGTTGAATTCCTTTTATTTCATTGTTTTGCAGTGGTTTGTCGTTTCAGTGTTTTTTGATTATGTGGCAGTAGATGAAAGAATATTTGTTTTTATCTGTCTATTTGGCGTATTAGTAAATTCAATTGTCTATTACAAGTTTTTACATAAAAAAGAAAGTGTCAAAGAGTTTTTGGGTTTAACTTCTGTGAGTGCTCTGGTATTTATTGTGTGCATGCTGATTCGCTTTGTCTTTCTGTTGACTCTTCCTATAAGACTATTTCAGCGGGAACTATGCAACGCTGATGGTCTCTTATTGTTTTTTTCAGCTATAATCTTTTTAATATCAACGATAATTTTGAGATTATTTATCCTTATACACGAAAGTAATAGAGTGAGTAGAACAATGAAAGATAAACAGAGTATGTAGAGGATTAAGCTTGAATCAGTTGAGGTGAGCAGTGATGAAATTGAGGCTGTTAGCGTTAATATTAATGATTTGTGTTGTTTTTTCAGGATGTACTTTTTTCCCGTTTAGAGATAGAGATGTAGAATATCTTTACTCTATAGATACTGATACATACATTTTCTGTGGTGATGTTAATATTAGTATTTTTACTCTCAACGACACGCTTGAAATAGATGTTGACCCTGATGACGAGAAGCAAGATTGGAGATGGTTGCTTCAGGGTTTTATCAAAAGATTCACTTACGTGGACGGTATGTTGATTATTGAGTATTACGACAAATGGTATACCTTCGATGTTGAAAACTATGAACCTGAGAATAAGTGTTTTGATTTGAAAGAATACGAAACTGTAGACCAACTTAAAGAGATATACCCTGATTTGGAATCATACGAGTGGATGAATGGTAGATACGAGCGTAATGATGAGAGTATTAAGATAAATGGATGGTACGAAGGTTTCAAGGAAACCATACCTTATTATAACGATACTATACCTGAATATGAAAATATCAGTGAGTGTGCAGATAATTAAAGTTAGGAGTGATATTATGAATAATATCAATACACAGTTTGGTGTATCACATACAGTGCCTAATATGCCGGTTGTACCTGCGTACAATCCGTATCAGACACCGCAAGTTTTACCAAAAAAACCAAAACGCGAATATTCCGTTAAAGAAAATATATATGCGTGGTTGTGTCTTGCGCTGGCGTATATGTTTGTGCTTTCTGTGCCGATAAAAGAAAACCCGTTTGGAATGTTTGTTGTTACAATTCTTATGTACAGTGTTACAACTGTAGTTTCGATTTCAAAAGAGAAAAAATTGAAGCTGATGCCTATTCTGGTTGGAATATCCGCTGTTTTGGTGTCGCTGAGTTTTGTGCTCAATGTAAGTGGTTTTTTACGATTTTTTGCCTTTCTATATGTAGGTGTTTCATACTGCTACTATATTTACGGACTATCAGGAGAGGAGAACTTTCGGTTTGCTGATAGCATTGTTGTAGATTTTACAAAAGCATTGTTTGTACTTCCGTTTTACTCTTTGGGTGATATGGTTGTTTCGATGTTTTCTGTTACCAAAAACAAGGGCGGTAGAGCAATATTAAAAGCGGTTGTAGGTTTTCTGATTGCGATCATACCGACAGCTATTGTACTATCACTTTTGTCCTATGATAGCGATTTTTCAAAGCTTATGAACAGTATATTCGATTTCAAGGATTTCGATGTTTTCAACCATCTGGTGAAGCTGTTTTTTGCTTTACCGCTTGGTGCGTATTCTTACGGAATTTATATTTCATCGGTAGATAACAAGTGTGAGAATCTGTTTACGAAACAGTCCTGTAGAAAAACTTTGAACCAGATGCGCATAGCTCCTATTGTGACAGTTGTTACTGCTGTATTGCCTGTTGTTTTTGTATATGTGGTGTTTTTTGTATCACAGTGGAAATATTATGTTTCCGGATTCACAGGAGTTTTGCCAAAGGGATTCAGCTATGCACAATATGCCAGAGAGGGCTTTTTCCAGTTGTGTACGGTGTCTGTTATCAATCTGGTTATGCTGATTGCAGTAGCAGTTTTTATCAAACGTAAAGAAGGTGAAAATTCAACAGTATTAAAAATAATATCTATTATGTTTTCTTTGTGTACACTCGTGCTAATCAGCACAGCGGTTGCAAAAATGATGATGTATATTGACTGTTACGGACTGACACCAAAGCGTGTTTATTCAACGTGGCTTATGGTAGTCCTTGCTTTAGTGTTCGTGTTGATTGTTTTAAAACAGTTTGTGTGTAGATTGAGACTTGTAGCGATATCACTTTCTGTGGTGGTTGTAATGTTTTCAGCGTTATGTCTGTCAGGCGTTGAAAAATTCATCGCTTACTACAACGTAGACCGATACATAAACGGGACACTTGCTGTTGTCGATATTGATGCACTAAATGACCTGAAAGATGCATCTATTGAACCGCAGGTAAGGTTGTATCACCACATCACAGAAGAAATTATGGTTGGTTCCTACTACGATTTATCAGTAGAAGAACGAGAAATGTATGACGAAGTTATATTATCACTAAAGCGAAAAACTACTACTATGGTAGAAGAGAAAAACTCAGTACAGGACAACATCTGGTCGTTCACTGTGCCTACAGCGAAAGCTGAGAAAGCTTTGAAAACGACTCCGTTTTATGGCAATAGCTACGCAGAAGAATTGGACTATTACTGGTATGCGTAAATAAAATAAACAATCCCGCAGCTGTAAACACTGCGGGATTGTTGTTTATATAGACTTAGTTTTCGCTGTAGATAACAGTTACATCAGGGTGGAGCTGTAAGAGTGAAGCAGGAACCATTGGATCAATAGGACCGAAGAATGACTTTTCAACGATGTCCTTCTTAGCTGCACCGTTAGCAACGAGAAGAATCTTCTTAGCCTGCATGATTGACATCATACCCATTGTGATAGCTGTCTTTGGAACGTCGTCAATGCTCTCGAAGAATCGAGCGTTTGCCTCGATTGTTGACTGGTCGAGTACAACCTCGTGTGTTGGACCTACAAAGTACTTGTCAGGCTCATTGAAACCGATGTGGCCGTCTAAACCGATACCGAGCAGCTGAATGTCTGTGCCGCCGAGCTCTCTGATCATCTTGTCATAAGCCTCACCCTCAGCCTTGAGGTCATCTGCACAACCGTTTGGAACGAAAGTCTTTGACTTGTCGATGTTAACGTGGTTGAAGAGATTGTCGTTCATAAAGTAACGGTAGCTCTGGTCGTTAGAACCATCTAAGCCAACATACTCATCAAGGTTAACAGAAGTAACTTCTGAGAAATCAATTTTGCCAGCCTTGTTGTCTTCGATAAGTCTCTTGTATGTGCCAACAGGAGAAGAACCTGTTGCAAGACCTAAAACGCAGTTTGGCTTGTTGATGATAACAGCAGCGATGATGTCAGCAGCTTTGTTGCTTAATTCTTCGTAAGTTTTTACAGTAATAAATCTCATTTAAAACATTCCTTTCAGTATATGTTTATATACAAGCTATATTATAAAGCTTTTTATACCTTTTTGTAAAGAATAATTTGTCGTGCTCAAGTTGCACAGTGGTTTTTATCCTTGATGATTTTTGCTATCATATCAGCGTATTCTTCACACAGCTGTTGTGTGACAGCCTCAATCATAATGCGTATTACAGGCTCCGTTCCACTCTGTCTGAGTAACGCCCTGCCGTTTGAGTCAATGAGTTTTTCGACAGCTTTGAGCTGAGCGATAACATCTTCGTCTTCCATTACGGCGTTCTTGTCTTTTACTCTGACATTCACAACGTGTTGTGGATAGAGCATAAGACCCTCTAGTAAAGCGGACAGCGAAAGCTTTCGGTCACACATTTCTTCTGCGATCATAATTGCTGTCAGAATACCATCGCCTGTAGTTGCATATTTTTTGAGGATGATATGTCCTGACTGTTCGCCGCCGATTGAATAGTTATTAGCGAGCATTTCTTCGTAAACAAAGCGGTCGCCGACCTTTGTCTGGATACACTCGATACCTTTCTTTTTAAGCGAAGCAAAGAAACCGCTGTTTGACATTATTGTCGCAACAACCGTGTTATCGTTTAGCATACCTTTACCTAAAAGTCGATTGCCCAGGATGTACATCATACCATCGCCGTCTACAACATTTCCGTTTTCATCAACAGCGATACATCTGTCGCAGTCGCCATCAAACGCAAACCCGACATCAAGGTGATGTTCTTTAACAAGCTCGCACAGCTTTTCGACGTGTGTTGAACCGCAGCCGTTGTTAACATTAAGACCATCGGGCTGAGCACCGATGATAACTGTCTGAGCACCAAGTGCATCAAAAACGGCCTTTGCGATCATCCACGATGCACCGTTAGCACAGTCAAGACCGATTCTGAGATTCTTGTAAGAGTTGGAAGCGACGGAAATAAGATAACCTACGTAGCGGTTTCTGCCTGAAACATGGTCGATAATCTGACCGATTCGGTCTCTGTGAGCGAGTGGCAGGTCTTTGTCCTGTACTCCAAGTACTGAGAGATTGCCGTCGATGTATGCTTCGATCAAAGAAGTGGTTTCATCGTCGAGCTTTTCGCCGTACTTGTTGATGATTTTAATACCATTATCATAGAAAGGGTTGTGAGAAGCAGTAATCATAATACCGCAGTCAAACTCATCTTGTCGTGTAACGTAGGAGATAGAAGGAGTAGTGGTAACATGGAGCATATATGCATCAGCTCCGCTTGCTGTGATACCTGCAACGATGGAATACTCGAGCATATAGCTGCTACGACGTGTGTCTTTGCCGATAACAATACGTGGTCTGTAACCTGGCTTTGTACAGCCTGATAACTCGGAACTGTAATACCAGCCCAAGAATCTGCCGACCTTGTACGCCTGCATTGAAGTAAGATTAACGTTAGCTTCGCCTCTGAAACCGTCGGTACCAAAATACTTGTTCTTTATCGGAGCACCTTTTGGCGCACGATTGATAACAATGTTATCATAGAGCAATTCATCTGTGGAGATGTTAAACAGCTCACAAAGCTGAATCACGTTGTCAATCTGTGGTTGTGTCTGGTCCATTTCCCATTTGGAAACAGCCTGACGTGAAACCTGCATCTTGTCAGCCAGAGCTTCCTGTGACATTCCTGCTGCATTTCTTAAAACAGCAATTTTTTCGCCAATTGTCATAAAAGCCTCCAAAATATAATTACATCTATAAATATATTCTTCTTACTCTGTTATAGTACACCAAATATATCAATAATACAAGCAACAAAACATTGATATTTTCGCAACTTTAGTTTACAAAAATGTAAAAACTGAATAAAAATAGTCAGAAATACATCAAAAAACGCTATGTATTGTAAAACATAGGTTGCGAAAATGGTGCGATAACAACAAGAAAAGTCCCGCTAAAAACAGCGGGACTTTAAGGTTTACATAAGTTTTAAGTATAACTCTTTGATTTCATCGACACTTGTGTCGCGTGGGTTACCAGGACGGCAAGCGTCATCAAAAGCAGACTGTGACAGGAAGTCGATATCTTCAGGCTTTACGATTTCTTTGAGATCGGCAGGAATACCAACATCTGCTGAGAGCTGTTTTACAGCATCGATAGCAGCAATTCTGGCATCTTCAATAGTCATTTCATCAGTGCCACAAACGCCCATTGCCTTTGCGATAGCTCTGTACTTGTCACCTGTAGCCTCAGCGTTGTATTCCATAACTGTTGGCAGAATGATAGCGTTTGCAACGCCGTGAGGTGTATCATAAACAGCGCCGAGAGGGTGAGCCATTGAGTGAACAATACCAAGACCTACGTTAGAAAATCCCATACCAGCGATATACTGACCTAAAGCCATACCTTCTCTGCCATCACTCTCGTTATTAACAGCACCGCGCAGAGATTTAGCTATGATTTCGATAGCTTTGAGGTGGAACATATCGCTCATTTCCCATGCACCCTTTGTGATGTAGCCTTCGATAGCGTGGGTGAGAGCGTCCATACCTGTTGCGGCAGTCAATCCCTTTGGCATTGTTGCCATCATGTCAGGGTCAACAACAGCAACAACAGGGATATCGTGAACGTCAACACATACCATTTTTCTGTTGTTCTCAGCATCAGTGATAACATAGTTGATAGTAACCTCAGCAGCTGTACCGGCGGTTGTAGGAACAGCGATGATAGGTGTGCACTTGTTCTTTGTAGGAGCAACTCCTTCAAGACTCTTGACATCAGCAAACTCAGGATTCTCGATTATGATGCCGATAGCTTTAGCTGTGTCCATGGATGAACCGCCACCGATAGCAACGATGCAGTCAGCATTTGAAGCTTTGAAAGCCTCAACACCTGCCTGAACATTTTCAATAGTCGGGTTAGGCTTGATGTCAGAAAAAACGTCGTAAGCGATAGACGCGTTGTCAAGAATATCGGTTACCTTGTTTGAAATACCAAGTTTAATCAAATCAGGGTCACAGCAAACGAGTGCCTTGTCGAAGCCTCTTGCTTTAATCTCGGTTGCGATTTCGTTGATTGCGCCTTTGCCGTGATATGAAGTTTCATTTAATACAAATCTGTTAGCCATATTTATTACTCCTTGTGTTAATTTAAGATTGTTATCTTATTAACATTGTACGAAATGAGTCTTCTTGTGTCAACAGTTTTGTGTAAAAAGCGCAAAAAAGGCACCGGTTAAGGCGCCTTTATATATTAATCGTAATTGTTATTTTGTGGTGGTTGTTGAGGTTGATAGTACTGCGACTGTTGCGGTTGAGGATACTGTGGTGGCTGAGTGTTCTGTGGTGGGGTAGAGGCCTTTTGGATAAGGTGGCTTCTAACAATAAAGTAAACTATAGCACCAGCAGGAATCATCGCTCTCAGAATCATTGAACCATCGCCGTATCTGATGAAAGCAGAGTAGTTAATAAACAACCCAAGGCTAAAGTTCAGGCGCAGACTTTCAGAACTTAACGATAAAGCGACAGTTACCATGCCGAGGATTATGAGTATGAGCCACAATGCTTTTTTTCTGATTTTTTGTTTTGAGCAATCTACCATAGCGTATATTGTAAGTCCTATCGTGATTATATTGCTCAGTAACATAACCCACTGTAATGTGGAAGCATCACTCATTTTGTTTATTGTACCTGTGTGGTACAGATTGGTTGATTCATACGCGTTCACATCGAAAAAGCTGAGTTTTTTACAGTCAGAATTGGTTGCAACGTAAACTATATATTTATCGTCGTTTTCGGTCATTTGGTATGTAGAGTTTAAGGTGTTAAGCTTTTTGCCGTTAGTAACATTAACGTGGTTTTTGAAACCAATCAATTTTAGTTCATAGGATTCAACATCATACAGTAAAGATGCCATCTCAAAGTATTCCTTTGCAAAGTAATCCTTTGAGTAAGCGTCCTCAACAAAGGAATACGCGGTGTCAAAATCTTTTTCGATAATCGCATTGAGCATTTGTTCGGTGTATTCACGAACCTGTTCGTTTTCGACAGACTCCAAAACAGCTGAGCATCCTGATAGCGAGACAAGAATCACGGCTAATATACCCAAAATAGCAAAAAATCTGTTCTTATACATAAAAGCACCACCTTTGTTTGTCTACAATCAGTGTACTACAAGGTGGTGCTTTTGTCAATTATGTATTTATGTTGTCGTATCCTTTAAAAACATCTGCGACGTCGCTTACAGTGACGTAGGCTTTTGTGTCGATATGGCTTACAATAGTGCGGAGTTTAGAAATCTGGAAACGATTCACTACGAAGTAGATAATAGTTTTATCTTTATTTGAATATCCGCCTTTTGCCTCTATTTTTGTGGTGCCACACTCAAAAGTATGCATCAGTGCTTCGCTGATTTCGTCAGGCTTTTCGGTAATAATCATAACACTTTTTTGTCTGTCAAAGCCCTCAACAACGAAGTCTACGGTTTTGAGTCCTGCGGCATATGTAACGATTGAGTACAGCGGTAAAATCCAGCTATTTATTATCACACCGCAAACGATGTACAACAGTACGTTGTAGACCATCATAAAAGTACCGACAGTAATGTTGAGTTTCTTTGCGAAGGTTACCGCCATAACTTCCATACCATCAATAGCTCCGCCGTAGCGGATAGTAAGACCACTGCCCACACCGGAGATAATACCGCCGAAGAGTGCACAGAGCAGCAGGTCCTGTCCTGCAAGCGGAGAAGCAATACTCACGTCAACGGGAAGCACATCTGTGATAAGCCACGATGCAAACGAATACACTAAAACTGTGTATATAGAATAAACGGTGAACGCTGGGCCTTGTTTTCTTAATCCAAAAAGAAACAACGGAATATTTAGCACCAAAAGAAAGAATGAAAGCGAAAATCTTTCGGGAGTGATCTGCGAAAGCAGAATCGAAGTACCCGAAATACCGCTGTCATATAGGTTAACAGGAGCAATGAAAACCGTTACGCCAAACGCGTTGATACATCCTGCTAACGTCAGCAAAATGAAATTTTGCCACCTAAGATTTTTGAGGTCACTTAAAAATGTATTTTTAATATTAATCACCAAAGTTCATATTTTAGTATAAATAAATTATACCATATTATAAAAAACGAGCAATTAAGAATTTGTAAATTGTTTTAAAGTTACTTGGTTTTAATTAAAACAAAAAGACACCCTATCGGATGTCTTCATGTTTTGGTGGGAGAAGGTGGATTCGAACCACCGAAGTCACTGACAACAGATTTACAGTCTGCCCCCTTTGGCCACTCGGGAATTCTCCCACATATAAAGCCTACTGTGACAGTAGGCTTGTTTGGAGCTGGTGGACGGACTCGAACCCCCGACCTGCTGATTACAAATCAGCTGCTCTACCAACTGAGCTACACCAGCGAATTTCTTAACGCTCGACTATAATAACACATGGATTCTCTTTTGTCAACACTTTTCTCAAAAAAATTTAGATATATTGATTTTTCTTTTGAGCTATTGTAAAATGTGTTGTGTTACATAACGAAACGCATCATCGGGAATGATACCTTTTGAGGTGTTTTAGGTGGAGAAGACCTTTTGTAACAGATTGGTACAGAAGCTGTACCTTGTTTATTTTCTCAATGTTATTGATTGGGTATGCACGGTTGTGCTTTTGAGAACAGGGATGTTTTTTGAAGCTAACCCGCTTGCAAGAACTTTTATTGGCAGTATATGGCTGGGGTTTTTGTTTAAGTGCATTGCACCGCTAGTGGTTGTACTGTTTGTTGCCCGATTTATGCATATACTCGGAGTTAGTGAGCTTCGCACTGTTGATATGATGATTTGTTTTGCGTTGACAGTATATTTAGCGATTACTGTTGACCATATTATAAATTTTGTTATTTTACTATTATTATGAGGAGGTGGAGTCGTGCCTGTACTGAGTGTTCATAATCTTACTATGACCTACATTGAGCGCAACCTTTTTACTGATGTTAGCTTTAATATTGAAGAGAGGGACAAGGTCGGCTTCATCGGAGCGAATGGCGTTGGAAAAACCACAATTTTCCGTATCATCAACTCAGAGGTGTCTCCAACAGCGGGTTCGGTGTCCATATCAAAGGATACTAAAGTAGGTTATATGCAGCAACACGCCTGCACACATCCTCAGCGCGGTATTTACGACGAGGTTCTGAGCATTTTTGATTATCTTCAGGAAATGCAGAACGAGATTGATTTGCTGTCTCAGCAGATTGAAAACAACGAGGGAGATATCGATAAGGCGATTATCAGACAAACTCAGCTTATCGAACAATACGAACGAGAAGGCGGACTTACATACAAAAGCAGAGCAAAAGCCGCGTTACTCGGACTTGGATTCAAACAAGAGGAACTGTCTAAGCCTACGGGAACACTCAGTGGTGGACAGATGTCAAAGCTGTCTTTGTGCAAGCTTCTTTTGTCCAGAGCAAACCTGCTTTTGCTTGACGAGCCTACCAACCACCTTGATATTCAGGCTGTTAGCTGGCTTGAGGGTTTCTTGAGAGATTTCAAAGGCGAAGCGATAATTATCAGCCACGACCGTTTCTTTCTTGATGCGGTTACTAATAAGACTATTGAGCTTGAACACAACAAAATTACAACATACGAGGGAAATTACTCGACTTTTATAAAAAAGAAAGAGCACGAACAGGAAGCTATCCGCAACAAATATATCAACGATATGCGCGAGATAAAGCGTGTTGAGGGTATCATCGAACAGCAGAAACGTTGGGGAAGAGAGCGTAATTTCATTACCGCTCAGAGTAAACAACATCAGGTGGATAAAATTAAGGAACAGCTTGTTACCCCTGATTCTGAGCTTGAAACATTGTCGTTTTCTCTGGAACCAAAGCGAGAGAGTGGTCAGGATGTACTGATGTGTTATGATCTTGAGAAAAGCTTTGATTCCAAAAGAGTTTTCACTAATCTTTCGATGCACATCAAAAAAGGTGAACGAGTGTTTATCATTGGTCCTAATGGATGCGGCAAGAGTACACTTTTTAAACTCCTGACATCTCAGTTTGAACCTGATAAAGGTGCGATCCGGTTTGGAGCAAAAGTTGATATGAGTTACTTCGACCAGATGCAAAATGATCTCGATTTATCGAAAACTGCACTCGATGAAGTGTATGATGCCTATCCGTCGATGGATCTGACACAAGTGAGAACTGTGCTTGGTTCGTTTATGTTCAAGGGCGATGACGTGTTTAAACAGCTTTCCAGAATGAGTGGTGGAGAAAGAGCACGAGTTTCTCTTTTGAAATTGATGCTTAAACAGGGAAATTTGTTGTTGCTCGACGAGCCAACTAACCATCTTGATACATCATCACGAGAAGCTTTGGAAAAGACCTTGCTCAATTATGGCGGAACAATGCTTATCATCAGTCATGACCGTTATTTTATTAATAAGCTTGCAACCAGAGTTCTGTATATGAATGATAATGGTTTTACCGAGTATCTTGGAAACTATGATGACTATCTCGAACGCACCCAGAATTCTGATAGAGTAGAAGATGCATCTGTTACAACAGAGAGTAAACCGAAACTCAACGACTATCAGCTCCAGAAACAGCAAAAAGCAGAAGAACGAAAACGTAAAACCCAGTTGAGTAAATGCGAAAATCGTATATCTGAGCTTGAGGAGAAAATCGAGAATCTGAACGCTATGATGAATGACGAAAGCGTTATGAGTGATTACGAGAAACTCGCAGAGATTACTGCTTTGCTTGAGCAAAGTCAGACCGAGCTCGACGAGCTTTTTGAATTGTGGGCAACACTTAGTGAATGAGTGGAATATATTTATGTAGTAAGCTATAATATTAGCATATATTACCGCCCGTGGCGTAGCTGGATAACGCAACGGATTCCGATTCCGGAGAACGGGAGTTCAAATCTCTTCGGGCGGGCCAAAATAACACAAGGACACCGTTTGGTGTCCTTGTGTTATTTTAAATAAAAATGAGATTTGAACTCTAAGAGAGTGAGCAGTGTGTATTCGCAAATAATATCTCAATAGGAGAACAGCCGAGGAGT
>JAZSHE010000168.1:0-2598 GCA_045533085.1 Ruminococcus sp. | reverse complement strand
TGCCCCACTTTTTAATCTTAATCTTAACTCTGTCTGTACCTGTTTCAATGATGAAAGCATCTTCGTCATCTTTAACAGCAACAACCTTACCGATAATACCACCGATTGTTGTTACGTCATCACCGATAGTGATGCTTTTCTTCATTTCCTCTTCAGCTTTTCTCTTTTTTGAGTTAGGTCTGATAAGGAAAAGATACATTAAACCAAAAATAGCGACATAAATGATAATTATGCCCCAAGAGCCCATATTTTCCATTGTGTAATTCCTCTTTTCTTTAAAAACTAAATAGTATTATATCAGCAATAAATAATAATTGCAAGGCTTAATGTGATTAAATTCTTTTGCCGAGTATTTCTCTGTATTTTTGATAAAACTCTGTGTATGTTCCCTTGTCAAGCTCCTCGCGGATTCTTTCCATAAGGTGGTTGTAGAAATGCAGATTGTGCATAACAGCGAGTCGCATACCGAGCATCTCGTTTGCTTTCATCAGATGTCTCAGATAAGCTCGCGAAAAATTCTGACAAGTAGGGCAGGTGCAGGTTTTATCGATCGGTGAATCATCCAGCTCGTATTTTGCATTGTTGATGTTGATAATACCTTCCCAAGTGAAAAGGTGTCCGTGTCTTGCGTTTCGTGAAGGCATAACGCAGTCGAACAAATCAATACCTCTGTATACACCCTCAAGAATGTTAACAGGAGTACCAACACCCATCAGGTACCTCGGCTTATCCTTTGGAGCGAAAGGTTCAACAGCATCAATGATTTCGTACATAACCTTTGCTTCTTCGCCAACAGCAAGACCACCGATTGCGTAGCCTGGCAGGTCAAATTCGCGGATTTTCTTCATGTGTTCCACTCTGAGGTCTTTGTATACGCCACCCTGATTGATACCAAACAGCATCTGTTCTTTATTAAGGGTATCGTCAAGAGAGTTGAGTCTGTTCATTTCTTTGATACAACGTTCAAGCCATCTTGTAGTTCTGTGTATAGAATCCTTTGTGTATTTGTACTCTGATGGGTTAGCTACACACTCATCAAAAGCCATAGCTATTGTGGAACCAAGGTTAGATTGAATCTGCATACTTTCTTCAGGTCCCATGAAAATTCTTCTTCCGTCAATATGAGAGTTGAAGTAAACACCCTCTTCTTTGATGTTACGAAGTTTTGCGAGAGAAAAAACCTGAAATCCACCACTGTCTGTGAGAATAACTCCGTCCCATTTTGTCATCTTGTGCAGACCGCCGAGTTTCTTCACTGTTTCATCACCCGGACGAAGGTGTAGATGGTATGTGTTTGACAGCATAACCTGTGTGTTGATGCTCTTAAGATCAAGTGCAGATAAACCACCTTTGATAGCACCACAGGTTGCTACGTTCATAAAAGCTGGAAGCTGAACCGTTCCGTGTGGTGTAGTGAATTCACCGCGTCTTGCGTTGCCTTCTTGTTTTAAAAGCTTGTACATAATAACCTCACTTTTATACAATCATCATGCTGTCGCCAAACGAAAAAAATCTGTACTTGCTTTCGACAGCAGTTTTGTATGCGTTCATTGTGTATTCGTATCCTGTGAATGCTGACACAAGCATTATAAGTGTACTTTCCGGTAAATGAAAATTTGTGATAAGTCCGTCAAGTATTTTGAATTCAAATCCAGGGTAAATAAAAATATCCGTGAATCCGTGGCAAGGGATTATTTCACCATGTTTTTGTGCAACACTTTCGAGTGTTCTGCACGATGTTGTGCCTACAGCGATAACACGTTTGCCGCTTTCTTTTGTCTTCTGGATAAGTTTAGCTGTACATTCAGGAATTTCATAATGCTCCGAGTGCATCTTGTGTTCTGTGATGTTATCAACCTTTACAGGACGGAAAGTTCCAAGTCCTACGTGGAGTGTTACATATCCGATATTAACACCCTTGTCGTTGATTTTTTGCAGTAATTCTTTTGTAAAATGCAGACCTGCGGTCGGAGCGGCAGCAGAACCGAGTTCGTTTGAATAAACCGTCTGGTATCTTTCTTTATCGTTGAGTTTCTCAGTGATATAAGGGGGAAGAGGCATCTGACCAATTTTATCAAGAGCTGTGTAAATGCTTTCTTCACACTCAAAATCGATGATACGGTTGCCTTCTTCGGTGACATCTCTGACTGTGCCTGTCATAATCCCGTCACCAAAAATGAATTTTGTACCAACCTTTGCTTTTTTACCGGGCTTTGCAAGAGTTTCCCATGTGTTGTTTTCAACTTGCTTTAGCATAAGAAATTCGACACTTGCTCCTGTGTCTGCTTTGTTGCCGAAAATTCGTGCAGGAAGAACCCTTGAATCGTTAAGAATCAGGCAATCACCTTCGTTTAGCATATCTACAACATCGTAAAAATGTTTGTGTTCTATACTTCCGTCTTTTTTGCTTAGTACCATCATTTTAGAGCTGTCTCTAGGCTCCAGAGGAGTCTGAGCTATCAACTCTTTTGGTAGGTCGTAATAAAAATCAACAGTTTTCATTTTGATTGCCTTTCAAATTTATATATTATGTTTATTCTTTAGAAATGAAATTGACAAAGAATCTTGCTAGTGATATAGTATAAGTTAAGAAAAAAT
>JAZSHE010000237.1:0-8906 GCA_045533085.1 Ruminococcus sp. | reverse complement strand
AACGGAAAAGCTTTGTTTCCTACCGTGGTCAATGTCGATGGCAACGAAACGGATGTCAACTCTTCAAAGCAAGCAAAAGCAGAGTTACCGAGTGATGTGATGTTTTCGCCGACAACTACGGTCTGAACTTTGTCAAAGGCGTCTGACCACAAAACATCTGAACTTAGTAAACCGTTTTTATCAAATTCGGTGTTGTAGTTGTACATTTCACCATTACCGCTTAAAGTGAGTGTTTTGTTGTTGTATTCCCATGTGATGTTGTCGCCGCATTTTCTGGATTTACCTTTGCTGAACTCTTTGACCTGAATACTCTTGGTTAAGGTTACTGCAGAATTCTTAACTGTCAGAGTTGTAGAACCTTCTGATAAAGCACAAAGAGAGTTAGATTCTGTGGTCAGCACGTTTTGGTTACTACTGGAGTATGTAAAACTTTTTGGATTCAGAACGAAATATCTGTTGTAATCGCTGTTTTTACCCGTTACAAAAACCTCGTCTTTGTCAGTAACATAAATCTTCTCAGGTAACGATAGTGACAGGCTGATTGTGTTGTTACCAAGGTATACTTTGAAACTCTTTTTTGAGTCAACAGGCTTTTGCGTGTCGTTTTTCTTTGTGTTTGCAAAAAGCTGTACCCAGTAGTATGTTCCGTTGTGATAGAACGCCCCGATACCTGTTGAAGTGTACTGACTGGAGACGATGTTGCTGTGATGGAGTGATGAACTGAGCCATCCGTTAACAACATCGGTTGCGCTTTCGTATGCGATAGCGATGTTTTCTGCAAAAACATTATCGCCGATAGAGAGGCCGGATGAACCATCAGGTCGCGTGTGATCGAAACGTATTGCTGTTTCAGCGGCACGTTGCATAGCCATCTCAAACACAGAGGAATCAAAGTAGAGCTCTTTCAGCCCTTTTGACTTTCTGTACTCGTTGATTTGTCTGTATACTTCAACAGCTTCACTGTACAGACAATCGCCTTCGATTTCGATGGTTGCTTTGCTGTTGGTTGTTTCAGCGTGAGAACTGATCGCAAACTCAAGTGTACAGGATAGCATAACGATACATAAAAAGATTGATAGTATTTTTTTAGCTGTGTTCATAACTCCAACTCCTTGGCTGTTATCTTTTATGCTTTTATTATAGTGTTGAAATATGGAGATTTCAAGGAGATTTGTGAATGAACAACAAAAAAGCCCCACCATAGGCGTTGTATCCGCCTTGCGGCGAGTGGTATCGCTTCGCAGCTATATTCGGCTCAAGTCGAGTGATATTGCCCTTTGGGCAGTTTTAGGGCGAATTAAATACCACTGAAACCGTGGGGTTTCAATAACACTATTGCCACTAGACGATAATATCACTCCGACGAAGTCGGAATAGAACTTGAAAAACACTTCAAAATTTCGTACAATAAAAGTAAGGTGGTGATGATTTGGAACACAAAGAATACATAAAGATACGCGATGACTCAACTACCGCCATTCTATTTGTTCATGGGATTGTCGGAACTCCAAATCATTTTAATGAATTCATATCTTTAATACCAAAGTCGTTTTCAGTTTATAACTTGCTTTTAGATGGTCATGGAAAAGGTGTTAAAGATTTCTCGAAAACGTCAATGAAAAAGTGGGAAACACAAGTTGCTTCAGTAGTTGAAGAATTATCTCTAACCCACGAAAAAATATATATAGTTGCTCATTCTTTAGGAACGCTCTTAGCAATCGAACAAGCGATTAAAAATAAAACAGTTAATAAACTGTTTTTGATCGCAGTTCCTTTAAGTTTATCGTTAAAACCTAAAATGGCTATCAATTCGTTAAAGGTGTTTTTTGATAAAATCAGTCCCAACGATCGTGAAGCAATAGCGGCGAAAAAATGTTATGGTATCGGAGAAGATAAAAATCTTTTTAATTATGTTGGGTGGATACCAAGATTTCTGGAATTGTTTTCAAAAATTCTCCAAACTCGTAAAGTGATAAATTTTCTAAATACACCTTGTTTGGTATACCAATCTAAAAAAGATGAAATGGTCTCAAAAAAGAGTGAAAAATATTTAAAGCAAAATTCGTGCATTACGATAAACTCGCTTAAATATTCTGGGCATTATTATTACGATGAGGCGGATTGGAATTTTTTGATAAGTGAATTCACTAAAATGATTAATCAAGAATTGAATTAAATCGAGTTAATTCGTTTCGAGCTGGTGAAAGGGCTTTAGGTTCTCCTTAAGTGTGGAAAATGTGATGCACATTTTCACTGCTTGTTACGGTATGAGACAAAAATAAAAGATGCACGAAAATTTCGTGCATCTTTTTTTACTGTTCCTAAGAGTACAACCCATAAAGGTGAGTCTTTTTGTATCTTAAAGATAATTAGAATTCTGTGATATATCCTGCGATGTACATCTGGATTACTGTAACGTCAAAGATGTTTACAAGACCATCATAGTTTACGTCAGCAAGATTCAATTGTCTATCGCTAAGCTCAAGCATACTAGCTGAGTAGCACTGAATCATTGTTGCGTCGAAGATGTTAACCTGGCCATCACCGTTTACGTCACCCATGATACCTGTGTCATCAAGTAACCAAACCTGTGTACCGAAGAATGGGTTAGCTGTACCAATGCAAAGACCTGAGTCTGTGATAGCAAATACACGGCAACCGTGGTTGTTTGGATCGCCCATACCGTTGCGTGTGATAACATTGAAGTTAACACCGTCGTTAGATACGAGAAGGTCGAAACCGCGCTCGCCCTGGCTTAAGTATACACAGCACTTGAATGCATAGTAGTAGTTCTGGATTTTTTCGTTGCTGAGAATAGCATCGATTGTTTTCTTAACCTCAGTCTCAAGGTAATCTCTGATTGAGAGGTACTGTTCCTTAACAAGAGCAAGGAGGTTGTAGAAAGCTTCCATATCAACTGATGTTAATGCTGTATCAAAGTCCTGGCTGTAAGCTTCGAGAGTTTCAAGGTTAGATGAGAGTGAAGCAACTGCTACGTTAGCGCCTGTTGAAGCGATGTCCTTTTTGCCCTGAGCAGAAGCACTGAACATCTCAACAACCTGCTGAATGTAGTCAATCTGACTTAACCACTCTTCTTTTGTCATCTTGAGAATGTCGCCGTTTGTGAACTGACCGAGTGGCTGTGCGAGACCACAGATATCAAATGTACCAACGTAGAGCTGGCCATTGTAGTTTTCCATACGCCATACATACTGGTTCATGTTTGAACCGAAACCAGCTGGCATATTACCGATAGGACCCTCAGGGAATACTTCGTTAGCATCACCTGCTACCATTTCGATATTGTCATTCTCGTCAAGTCTCCATAAGCATACAGGAGAGCTTAAGTCTTTGTAAAGAGACTCGAAGTCGCCGTTTAATACGTCTGGAAGAGCAAGCATTGGGTCGTTATAACCACCGATGTAGAGGTAGCCGTCGTATGTCATAAGGTTAGCAGCACCTGAACGGTCTGAACCTAAACCGAAAGGATACTCAGCGCCGTCAGCTTCGTTACCTGCGATGAGGTCGTATGACCATTCGCCGTTTTCGTCAGGCTCACCTCTGAAGAGAGCGAATGCCTGCTTGTTGCCGTTTTTACCTGTAACTACTGTGATGTAGAGTTTGCCGTTGTACTCGATGATATCCCAGATGCTACCGCCGAAGATGCTGTCCATGTAGTGGTAAGCTGGGTAGTCGAGGAGATCTGCCTGAGTGCAGATGGTTTTGAAAGAATCCTGACCCTCAGATGGGTTTTCAGATGCTACCATGTAAGCACCGTTGTTGCCGATCATTGTAGCAACGAGCATGTTCTTGTAAACTGTAAGACCACGGATACCTGTTGAGATAGAAGCACTCTGTGGAGCTTCGCTACGGCATACGATCTCCTTAGCGTCGTTGTTTTCAGGATCGATTTCGAGAAGGTAAGGCTGTGCACCTGTTGCAGCAAAGTAAAGCTTGTTGTTGAACTTTGTAGCAGCACGGAAACCGCCGACCTTCTGAGGAGCGTCTACGATTGTTGTCTCGTATGTCTTTGTGTTGATCTTTACGATGTAGCTTCTGTTTGGTGTTGCACCATTGTCGCCTTCATCACCTGTGTAAAGAGTACCATTGAACATGCAGTCAATAATAAGCTTGAGCTGTGCAAAGTCCATACCCTTTTCGATAGCGATGATACGAAGTGTCTGGTAGATAGCACCAAAACATGTACCAACGTAAACATAGTCACCATAACCAACAGAAGACCATGAATAGTTCTGACCTCTGTCGTTCTGGCCGTTGAATTCAACAAGACCATCAACTTCGCCCACACCTGTTTCAGGGTGAGAAACTTTTGTTGCTGTGTAACCATTTTCGCCATAATAGGTGAGTGGTGCGTTCTCTGCAGCAGCGCAGAGTGCAACTGATGAAACCATTAAAATAGCAAGAACGATTGCGATTAATCTTTTCATATTTTTATCCTCCTTAAAAATATTACAGATATATAATATCACTTATCAAATAAAAGTCAAACTATTTGAGCGTTATTTTACAAATTTTAGACTGATTTTTTAGGTTTTGGTTGATATAAGATTATTTTTGATGTATAATTATGCTGAAGTATAATATTAATGCTTGTATAAGTGTATTGCCGATAAACATATATATGACTTTTTGAGTATAGCCTATGCTTTCTCTGTATTTTGCAGGAAGGAACAACTACTATGAAAATTACCAAAAATAAGGTTTGGCTTAAATATTATTCACAGGAAGCTCTTTCTACAAAGCTACCACAGTGTACTGCATACCAATATATGAAGCAGCTCAATCAGGATCGACTGGACGAGCCTGCTTTGCATTACTATGGTGCTGATATCACTCACAGAGAGCTTGAGAGTATGATTGATGAAACTGCAAACGCGTTTGCTTCAATGGGTGTAAAAAAGGGTGATGTTGTATCTTTTTTGTCTGTTGCTATTCCTGAGACTATTGCGTGTGTTTATGCTTTGAACAAGCTCGGTGCTGCAGCTAACACAATCGATCCGAGAATGGACATAAAAACTATTAAGAAGATGGTCAATGCATCAGGTGGTGATATTCTTGTCACTATTGATGTAGCTTTTCCGAAGGTTGAGAAGATTAAAGACGAGATTAACTGCAAAAAAATCATCGTTCAGTCAGCCGCTCGTTCGCTGCCATTCTTTAAAAGCATTCTTATGAAAATGGCTACAAAAACCAAAATACAGTATAGTGAAAACCTGATGAACTGGGATACATTTCTGAAGTTGGGTGTTGGTACAAAAGCTGTTGAGGTGCCGTACGAGGGAGATGCAACCGTTGCTATTACATACACAGGTGGTACAACAGGTATCCCTAAAGGTACTATGCTGACAAACGATTCGATGAACGCTGTAGCTTTGAATTTTGCACACTGCGATGTTTATAAGGAGGATAACGACAGGTATCTTGGTATCATTCCGATATTCTCTGCTTATGGTATGGTGTGCGGTATGCATATGCCGCTTTGTATGAGATTGACGCTTGTACCGATTCCAAAGTTTGTACCTAATACAATCGGTAAACTGGTCAAAACTTTCAGACCTCAGGTTATTATCAGTACCCCTGTATTTATCGAACTGCTGATTGATAGTAAAGAGGTTAAAAATATGGACCTGTCGTTCCTTTACACTCTGGCATCTGGTGGAGATACAATGAACGAAGGTTTGGAGAATAAACTCCAACAGTTTATGAAAGAACACAATATGAAATTTCCACTTGCTCAGGGTTATGGTATGACAGAGTTGTCGGCGGCAGCATCTTTCTGTGTTAACAGAGTGTACAAGCCGGGCAGTGTCGGTATTCCATCGCTTACAACAACAGTAAGCATTTTTGACCCTGATACAGGGGAGGAGCTTGAGTACAATCAGATTGGCGAGGTTTGTGTAACAGGTCCGTCAATGATGAAAGGTTACTTTGAAGCAGAGGAAGAAACAGCCATTGTAATGAAACAGCATGACGATGGGCTTATGTGGATTCATTCTGGTGACCTCGGATATATGGACGATGATGGATTTCTGTTTATCATCGGAAGAATAAAGCGTATGATAACACGCTTTGATGGTCACAAAGTCTTTCCTATTAATATGGAGGGTCTCATCGCCCGACGACAAGAAGTTAAGAACTGTTCTGTAATCGGCGTCAATGACAGAGAGCACTCTCAGGGACAGTATCCGCTGGCTATTGTGGAGTTTGTGCCCGGTGTTGACAAAGAAGCAGCATGTGCTGAGATTTTTGCTTACTGTGACGAACAGCTTGAAGAACGTGGAAAACCTGTAGCTGTTATTGCGGTGGATGAAATTCCGCTTACAGGTATGGGCAAGAACGACGCTAAAGCGCTTGAAGCGATTTACTCGTCGTACGACTATACACAGAATAACAGCAAGAATTAATCTGGTTAATACTGCATTGTGCAGTGATTTTATAAAAATTAATGTTATGTGTTTATCGCGTAGCAGATTAATAGGAGGTTATTTAAATGAAAACTACGTTTTCAAAAGTCTTCAAACAGACATTATCAATTCTATTGGTACTTTGTCTTGTTATGAGTCTTTGTCCTGCGTTTTTTGCGGCTGAACAGACTCAGGCGAAGAAGTATGTGTCACTTGGTGACTCTATGACTAATGGTTACGGCCTTACCGGTTATGGTAATGTGAATGGTTATCTAGAAGAGTCTCCTGATGCATATCCTGTCAAGCTTGCAGAGCACTTTGGTTGGGATCTCACTCACCAGCTGGCTATGAGTGCTATGCGTGCTGAGGATCTTCACTATATTCTTGAGTACGGCAGAGAGAATGCTTATCAGGGTGACGCTTACACAAAATCAGAGTTTATCAATGGTCGTTTTAAAAATGACTGTGGTGGTGTCGAGGCAGCTGCCCAGACATACCAGAGTGCCATTGCGGACGCAGATGTAATTACAATGGGTGTTGGTAACGCAAACTTCGGCGTATTCCTTTTAGGTCGTATCACTAACGCTCTCGGCGTATTGGGTGGTGATCCTTCTGCTGATGCATGGATTGATTTTGAGGATGCTATCAGAGAATGCGATGAGCCTACAAAGGCATTTATCCGTCAGATAAGAGAAGAAGTAGTTGCGAAACTCTATTCTTATGTACCTGAAGGTTCTGAAGAAATTGTTGCTCCTATCGAAAATGCAATTTCATATGCTGTTGTCAGCTATATGATGAACTATGCGGGATGTGTTGATCGCATTGTTGAACTCAACCCTGATGTTGAGATTATCCTCGTTGGTATTATGAATACATTCTCAGGTATGAAGGTCTCGTACGAAGGACAGATTATTCCTCTTGACGAGGTTGTTGCTGAGGTTGTTGAGGCTGTAAATATTTATCTTTCAACACAGCCTGTTGTATTGCAGATGCTTGATAAATTTCCACAGGCTAAGTTCTACTACGCAGAATCACCAAATGTGGATGTTATTGTAAACACATTCGCTGACCAGATTACAAACACAGACAGCGTTTTACGTGAGCGTGTACTTACTGAAGTTCAGGGTATGATCTGGCCTATGCTCAACGCTTCTGATCCGGGTGCTTATGTTAATATCACACTTGAGGATATTGAAGCATACGAATCAGCAGTGAACAGTAGTCCTGCTAATGTGAAAGCAATTTCTACATACATCAAGGAAAATGGCTCAAAAATTATGTCCGTTACTGTTTATCTTGCTTTCGAAAAAGCAATTATTGAGGCATCACAGCTTGAGATGCTCGATGGCAACGCAATATTGAAACTTGCATCAGGCTTAGGCGATGTTTTCAATGGTGTGCAGGAAAAGGTTGAAGCACACATGACTGAAAACATCGACGCTACAAAGATGGGTACAGCCATGGCTGTTGCTGTTTATATGCGAGGTGGTATGGAAGTTGCTGATATCTACAAGGCCATTGCTTTACCGGATGGTATGAGCTATGTTCTTAAGCAGGATGATACCATCATGAGCCTTCTCAACCTTTTTGCTCGTATGCTTATCGGTAACGGTATTGGTTGTCATCCAAGTGCAGCCGGTCACGATTCTTTGACAGCAGCAATCGTTGAATCTTACGAGAATGGTTTTACAGCTTCTGATGCATCAGCACAGAAAATCACTGTTGCAATCGAGAAGATTCTTAACGCTCTTGAAAAATACGGCCCACAGGATACAAATTACTACGAAATCAACAAGGATTCGTACTATGTAGCGCTGGGCGATAGCTCAGTTTTAGGTTATGAGTGTCTTGATTATGCAGAGCAGTTCGCTACAGAAAACAGATTAGATTACAAGAATCTTGCAAGTAGTGGACTTCTGATTCAGGATGCTGGCGCTGTTATTCAGGCAAATGCACAGGATATCGCAAAAGCTGACCTTATTTCAATTGGCTTTTCTAACACTACACTTCTTCAGAAAGCTTTCAATGCAGCATTTACTCCTGCTGAATATGATTGGAATGCTCTTGTAACAGAGCAGGGTGCTGCTTATGTTGAAGAAATGCTCAATTCAATCAAAGCGGAACTTGAGGCTGCAGGTATTGGCGGCAAGTATTCACTCGGATTTATTCAGGTTGATATTACTGATTTTATTGTCGGTATGATTGAAAACTACGCGTACAATGCACTTATTTACGCGTATACAATGCCAGAGTTTGTCAACGCTGTTCGTGCAGTTAACCCTGATGCGAAGGTTATCATCGTTGGTATGTATAATCCACTTTCAGGTGTGACACTTGAGCTTGGCGAGGGTAAGACTCTTGCTATCGGAGATTACCTTGATAATGTTGTTGAGGCTGCTACATTACACGCCAAGGTGTATAGCCTGCTGACAGAAAATGTTATTCTTGTTGAGGCACCTGAGGTCGAAAATTCAAACAAGG
>JAZSHE010000225.1:0-2605 GCA_045533085.1 Ruminococcus sp. | reverse complement strand
TTTATCTTACGACTTGCTCCTCCTCTCCCCAAAATCATAGATTTCGGGGACCCCGAATTTTTCGCATCTCTTTAAAATCTCTACTGTTCCTCTATCCCTTGATAAAATCAAGAAAGACATTATATTCTTGATTTTTTATCGCGGGATTTCGGTCACATTGAGATTATAAAGGCTCGAGCGCTCGGCGCTTAATGGCACGCCTCGTTGTGCTGCGCTGATCTTCAAAAGTCCACACACTCTCTCGCCGCGTTTTGTTTACTTGCGTAAACTTCAACACGTCGGGTTCGTGTTCGACTTATTGAAGGCTCCGCACCTCGGCGCTTAATATAACAAAAAAAGCAGGGCGTGTAGCTCTGCTTTTAAGGTCGTCATATTAACGCTTTTAGATTATGCTGATGCATTGAGTCTCTTCACGAGAGAAGCCTTGCTTCTAGCAGCTGTGTTCTTGTGCATGAGGCCCTTTGCTGCTGCCTTGTCGATCTTCTTGATAGCAAGACGAACTGCCTCAGCCTTGTTGTCAGCGTTTGTATCAACAGCAACGTATGCTTTCTTTACTGCTGTTTTAAGAGCACTTTTAGTAGCTTTGTTCTGAGCTGTCTTAGTAGCGATAACCTTAACACGCTTCTTAGCTGATTTAATATTTGGCATTGTCCCACCTCCTTAATTTACGCTCATATAGACGTATATTAACATTATTGATTGAAAAATGCAAGTGTTTTGCGAAAAAAACGCAATAATTTTCTCAAAAAATTTATGTCTGCGTGATAAATCGCAAGATGTTGTGATTGTTGTTTAAATGTGGCACAAAAAGATTTGACCACATCGCGCTGAAAAAGAGGTTTTATTCGTCTTCTTTAAGCGGCAGAGACTTTTTATGCCTGATGTATACTATGATGCAGGCGATGAGCACCACAAGTGCCACACCTCTGTAAATGAACGAATACGGTGGTTCGTACAGATTTGTTTTTATCAGCTTGTCAGTCAACTGCCACACACCACTGTACAGAAAGAAACCGCTGAGCACAAACAAAAACTTTGAGTGTTTGAAAGCGAGATAAAACATATACACAGCGAGTATGAACCACATTCCCGCGTAAACATAACCCGTGTATGCTTCCATCAGTTTTTCTCTCCCTTTCTTTTGCGCTTTGACTTGTTCTTTGTCATAAGCAGAATGAAAATGTAGTAAATAACAATTACGATTGTACCCACCTGCGATACAACATCGCCCAGCGTGCTGACAGGGTTGAGCTGTGAGAGGATGTATGTGAGCATTGTTGCACAACCCTCGAATATCAGATAAATCGCAAGCGGACGCAAAAGAGTCATTTTGCGGTAGTAAGATGAAAACATAAGTATTGCCGCCAGAAAACACACAACTGCTGTGATTATGGAAAGTATCATATTATCCTCCTGTGCAAAATTTTTATACATATATTATATATTGTGTGAATGGTGGTGTCAAATAATAGAGTACAAGGCATATAGGTGTGCTTTGGAACGCAACGCAATCATTGGTCACAAACTTTTGGTGGTTGATTTGCAGTGGTGATTGTTCTTAGCTGTTGCGGTGATGTCAACGGAAAACCCCCGGTGGGGAGATTTTTCGATGTTTTTTTCACAAATTTTCCAAAACACGGCACAAAACATCTTGATTAAATATCCGTGTTACGATATAATATAGCTGTATGAGTTCGTCTCATTAAGAAATTCTGAAAGGAGTTAGTACAATGATTTATTCACACGAAGTTGAAAAAATGTGTACTGTAGCAAAGGGCCCACACCACGGTCCTGCACCTATCCCTGAAGAGGGCAGATGGGTAAAATCTTATGAAATTAAAGACATTTCCGGCCTTTCACACGGTATCGGCTGGTGTGCTCCACAGCAGGGTACTTGTAAGTTAACTCTCAATGTTAAAGACGGTATCGTTGAGGAAGCATTAGTTGAAACAATCGGCTGTTCAGGTATGACTCACTCAGCTGCTATGGCTGCTGAAATCTTACCTGGTAAGACACTTCTCGAGTGCCTTAACACAGACCTCGTTTGTGACGCTATCAACACAGCTATGAGAAACATCTTCGAGCAGCTCGCATACGGCCGTTCACAGACAGCTTTCTCAGAAGACGGTCTTCCAATCGGCGCTGGTCTTGAGGACCTCGGTAAGGGTCTTCGTTCACAGGTTGGTACAATGTACTCAACAAAGGCTAAGGGCGTTCGTTACATGGAAATGGCTGAGGGCTATGTCCTCAAGACAGCTCTTGATGAGAACGACGAAGTTATCGGCTATCAGTTCGTTAAGGTTGGCAAGATGATGGAGGATATCCGTCACGGTATGTCACCTGATGAGGCATATAAAAACAACATCGGTCAGTACGGTCGTTTTGATAACGCTGCTAAGTACATTGACCCACGTGAAGAATAAGCAAGGAGGACAGATTCATGGCAGTTAAATTTGAAAGTATCGAAAGAAGAATGCCTAAAATCGAGAAGTGCCTTGCTCAGTATGGTATCGCTAATCTCGAAGAGGCTTTACAGATTTGTACAGATAAGGGTTTCAACCCATACGACATCGTAAAAGAAGTTCAGCCAATCGCTTTTGAAAAC
>JAZSHE010000069.1:0-3413 GCA_045533085.1 Ruminococcus sp. | reverse complement strand
TTAAAGAGTACAACAACAAACACAGTTGAAGTTAAGCTTGCAGGCTATGAGAACTACTCATTTGCACTTAAGGTTCTTGACGTAAACGGTGTTTACGGTTACTTAACACCAACAGGCGGCGAGTTGTACCATGTGTAGACATTTGTGCAATATGCTATAAAAACAGCTTGCTGATTTATATAAAATATAACAAAAGCCGAGAGGGGACACCTCTCGGCTTTTCTAGGATAAAAAAGGGTATGCAAAACAGCCAATAAAGATAAGATGGTTTAGTACACTATTACCATAACCTGTGTTAAGATAGCACTACTCTTGTTGAATGTATTCAAAAAGCCGTGTCGTTTTTTGGCAATATTGAACAACTAAATTTAATAAAGTTTAGTGTTAATATCCGTTGTATTTTCAAGTGAGATTATAGTAAAATATCATTGTAAAAAAACGGATTCACAAATCTGAAATTCAAATTTAGGAGAGATTTACGATGAAAAGAATTTTAAGTTTCGCGTTAGCAATCTGTCTTATGTTGACATGCTTTATATCAACTGACAATCTTTTTGCTGATGTAAACGCAGCCAATGTTGAGACAGCTACAGTTTCTGCTAGCACAGGTCCACAGGCCAATATCCAGGGTAGTGTTATTCTCCACTGCTTTAACTGGTCCTACAATTCGATCAAGAACAACTTACAGGCTATTAAGGATGCTGGTTACACAGCTGTACAGACATCTCCTGTTCAGAGTCCAAAAGACTACAACTCAGGTTGGAGAGATCAGGGTGGTCAGTGGTGGAAACTTTATCAGCCACTTGATTTCACAATTTCTAACAACACTTGGCTTGGTACTAAATCAGATCTCAAAGCTCTTTGTGATGCTGCTGAATCTATGGGCATCAAGGTTGTTGTTGACGTAGTTGCTAACCACGTTGCTAACAGCAACACAGGCGGCGGTTATGGTAATATCAACAGCGGTGTTGCTTCTAACCTCAAGCGTGCTGATTTTTATCACGATTATCACGATTGGGCTAACGATGGTAGCCGCTATTCTATGACAATGGGTCATATCGGTATGCCTGACTTAAACACAGGTCACGGTGATGTACAGAATATCGTAAAAGGTTTCCTTATCGATTGTATAAATCAGGGTGTTGACGGTTTCCGTTTCGACGCCGCTAAACACATCGAGCTTCCTACTGATGATGGTAACAGAAGTGATTTCTGGCCAACAGTTATCAATGGTTCACAGGCTAGCACACAGAACCAGATTTTCTACTACGGCGAAATACTCAATGGTTGTGGTACAGATATCAACAACTTTACAAAGTATATGAGCATCACTGATAACTACACAGGTGATAGCATCCTCGTTGCTGCTAATAACAGAAATGCTTCAGGTCTTGCTAACTCAAACTACGCTAAAGGTGCTGCTCCAAACAAAAACGTATTATGGGTTGAGTCACACGATACACACATGGGTGAGTCAGGTTCAGCTGGTATGGGCTGTACAAAGGATGTTTCAGATGACACAGTTATCAGAGCTTGGGCGATGGTAGGTTCTCGTGCAGAATCAACTTCACTCTTCTTTGCGCGTCCTGCTTTCAATATGGGTGATGCTAGTTCTAACACAACATATAAGTCAAAGCCAGTTGCAGAGGTTAACAAGTTTAAGAACTATTTCGCAGGCCAGACAGAGTATGTTTCATCTGAAGGTTCAATAGCTTATAATGAGCGTGGTAACTCAGGTGTAGTTCTCGTAAATGCTAACGGTGGTTCATGTTCAGTAAACGTAACAGCTAAAAAGATGGCTAACGGCACTTACAAAGATGCTGTTTCAGGTAGTACATTCACAGTTTCAAATGGTAGAATTTCTGGTAACATCGGCAACACAGGTGTAGCTGTTGTTTATAACCCATCAAACGATGGTCCGGTTATTCCTCCAACACAGCCAACACAACCTACACAGCCAACAGTTCCACCAACAGAAGCTAAAAAATACCTTGTTGGTGACGTTGACTTGGATACAGAAATCACAATCATCGATACAACTGCTATCCAGCTTTATCTTTCAAAGAACCTAGAACTTAATGATGATGAACTCTTAGCAGCTGACATCGACCTCAATGATGAGGTTAATATTATAGATACAACATATATCCAGTTGTATCTTGCTAATAAAGATATAGATGGTTCTTACTGTGGTCAGTACTTATCAGGCGGTAGCATCGTGGTTCCGGGTCCAGATCCAACAGTTCCTGTTGATGGTAACTATATCTACTTTATGAACTCAAGCAACTGGAGCACAGTAAAAGCTTACTACTGGAGCGATTCAAACTCACAGATGATTGAATGGCCAGGTAAGGATATGGAGTCTGTTGGTAATAACGTTTACCGAATCGAGATCCCTGAAACTGCTACAAAGATTATCTTTAATAACGGTGGCAACGAACAGACAAACGACATTACTCTTGAAGGTTTCAATAAGATTTATAAGGATGGTTCTTGGAGCAATTACAATCCTACTCCACAGCCTACTGACAATCCAACATCAGGCAACTACATTTATTTCAAGAATAACAATAACTGGAATACTGTAATGGCTTATTATTGGAGTGACTCTAACTCAGCTATGATGTCATGGCCAGGTAAGAGTATGGAGTCTGTTGGTAATAACATCTATAGAATCGACGTTCCTTCCGATGCTACTAAGATTATCTTCAACAACGGCCAGGGCGACCAGACAAGCGATTTAGATATTAACGGAATGAACAAGATATATGATAATGGTAACTGGTCAGATTATAACGGTTGATTAGTATACAAATTGGTTTCGAACTACTAGATGTTTGTGCATTGTGCATAAATTGGTTTAATAAACGGTAGATAAACTGCATAATTAACACTAAAAGGGAGTCTTTGCGACTCCCTTTTTTTTCGTTGTTTTATGTAACTGGATAGCATAATGTACAACAAAAAACTTAAAAGTTTAGTGTTTATCTCCGTTGAAATTATTTGAAAATATGTTGTAAAATAAAGTTAAAGCAAACAATATTTATTACAAGTCTGGAGGTAAATTATGTTTAAGCGATTTATTAGTTTTGTATTAACTTTTATTTTACTTTTATCATGTTTCATTTGTACTGATTGCTTTACTATCAGCACAAATGCTGTGACAAACTACGGTCTTGCAACAAATATTCAGCAAGGACAGATACTTCAATGTTGGAACTGGTCCTATAATAATATAAAAAATAATATGGCTACGATTGCGAGTCAGGGGTTTTCTGCTATTCAGACTTCTCCAATACAAGCAGCAAAAGAATCAACAAAAGAAAGCTGGAGCACAGCTGGTAATTCCTTCTGGGTTTACTATCAGCCGATCGGATTCAATATCGAAACATCTTCTAATAATGCCTTGGGTA
>JAZSHE010000137.1:0-35954 GCA_045533085.1 Ruminococcus sp. | reverse complement strand
TAATATGCGTATATACTATTGACCATATTTGATATTATATTAACATCTAGTATTGAAACATCTCCATCTCTATCAACATCAGACAAATATCTTTCTATATTATTTTGTACAGTAATTCCAGCAAGAGATGTTTGCACATATGAAGCATCTGAACTAGTAATCTCTCCATCAATATTTGTGTCACCCTTTAATAAATTGCATTTCTCGAAATACCATCTTTCATTATTACTAATTTCTCGGTCATTAGTATACGAACACCAAACAAGACATCTTGAACTATCATAAGTTAATATCTTGTTTCTAAATGAATTAAAAATGGAGTATGAACCATCACTATTCTTTTCAATAATTATTGAATCTGCATTAACTGTTACCTTTGAAGACAAATAGTCACTTGACTGTTGAGAACCGATTCCTAAATATTTTGACTCAATACCATATCCTGTTTCAACATTATAGCCGTTACCTAAGGATTTTACAATCCACCTATATGAATCCGTAAGTTTACTTTGACTTATGCTAGAACTAAATCCTAATTTCGCATATTCAGCTTCACTTTGAGCAGATGAATTATAGGTTATGTATCGTTCATTCGCTTTATTCTTTATATGGTATATTCCTTCGGTGATTTTATCTAACTCAGTTGGAGCAGGAGACATTCTCATAATATTTGTACTCCATGCATATCCAAATCTAGTATTTTCACCAGTAATATTCTGTTTAATTTTAAATTTATACTTAAAATCATCACTAGAAAGAGGAACATAACACATCTCTGTCGAACTAAACCACAAAGCAGACTCTCTCAAAACAGTATCATTTTGATAAACTAATAAATCTAAATTATTTGTAACACCTTCTTGAATTTGTGCTTCAGTATGCCCGTTTAATGGAACATTTTCTTTTATGAATGATAAACTCACATTCATATAATTAGCACCATAAGGAGGTTGTTCTATATTTATGATTGTATCTGTGCTTTTTACAACTCCTGAACCATAACTTCCCTGGCAAATAATACAAGCCATAAGCCAAGCGTCTGGCGCCCCTGCACCTTGCCTTTCAGTAATGCCACTTTGGCTACTAGAATTTTGACGACCGGGTATTCCACTATACATAGTTTCTGCCCCACCCTGTTCAGTAGTCTGATTAACTTTTCTATGGCATGAAGCAAGAACAATTGCTTTTATTTCTTGAGGAAAATTTGCTAGAGCAGGTTTAAGTTCAAACATTAAAGCGATAGTACCTGCTAAAAAAGGTGTTGAATTACTTGTTCCACCACCATTGAAATTGGACGGTGAAACAACATCTGGTTTTTCACAACCATATTTTTTGACTCCGTCTTCATCCATCACAAAATTTCTATATGATGAATACGATTGTAAAGAATCATAAACATTATGATTATCTTCAATACTATGCTCAGAATATGCACCAACAGAAATCACATTATATGCTAACGCTGGAGAAGTAACTCTCGGACCAAATAACCATTCATATTTTCCTTCCTCGGAATTGTATGCGTATTCATCCTCTATTCTATCTCCACCATTTCCCGCAGCCACAAGCATCGTAACACCATGATTTGCTGCTAAATGATCCATCCATCTTTCGCGTAAAGTGTATGCATAATCATCTGCTGTTTCAAGTACACACCATGAGAGGCTCATAGTTAATATACTCACACCATCATGTATCATAGCTTCTATATTATTATACTGCCAATTACTTGTGTATAGTTTTATTTCAGGAGCTACTGCAAGCAAAGTTTTTGACGTTTTATCTGCATGTGGAATTATATCGTTTCCGTCTGTGTCTTGGGTTATAGTTTTTCTTTGAGAGTTACCAACAACCACTACATTACCATAGTCTTTCATAAACACACCGTTAGGAGTATAGTAATTTGTTGAATTATCAACTTCAGGAACTATGCCGTATTCTCCATACAGTTGTGTTCCAGCCAATTCCTCATAAAAAGAGACCCTATAGTTCTCTATCAAACCAACTTTAACACCATCACCAGATAAGCCAAATAGTGTATCCGAACAAACATCATCAACATTTGTTATCGATAATGCAGATTCAATTGTAGGTTCAATGCATTCAGTTTCTTCATAGTAACAAATCAACTCAACAGAATTCAATTTTCTCGCACGTTCAATCTCACTAACACTTAAATTTGCAATTATCAAGGGAGCATATTGACTATTAAAATCCACAAATTGCTTGTCTATTTCTATCGAATCAATCAACGTATTAGATTTTTCTTCATACATTTGAGCTGCTATTTCTCTACGAGCCATTGTATATCTTTCAACATTTGCTTTTTCAATTTCGCGTAGTTCACTTGTAGAATCAATGTATTCAGCTAATATTTCTTCATCCGTCTTAGAGAAGTCGACACTTTTATAGTTCAATGAACTGTGATAAATATCATCAATTTTACTACACTCTTCTGCAGAAAGTCCAGTTACTTCCTCAGTTATTGTATCCACATAATCTTGATCTATATCCTTGTACCATATATATACAGGTAGTCGTTCATCACTATATGTTTGACTTAATGTCAAATCAGATTCACCTTCTAAAAACTCTATAACTTTTTCCGAACATTTATTCTCTAAAGGTAAAGATTCGTCAGAAGTTTCAGCAACAACGGACACTGTGCTTAATAATAACATAACAAAAGCCAATGTAATAGATAAACATTTTTTAATTTTCTTCACAATAAAACCTCCTAAAGTATCTTTTTACACACAGATCAATTACATAATTAAAAAGTAAGAAATTTTAATGCACTCCAAAACAAATACTTTCTCAATCTAATCATCCAATCAGTCCTTTCCATAGCGTTAAATAAATACCATCTAGATATATAATACACAAAATACCTTAACTATTATATTTTGGGCAAAAACGATGTAAATATAGTCCAAAACGATTAAAACACATGTGTAGAATCACTCAAATACAATAAATTTATTATAGGCCACTTATGTAGGGTGGCTCTTATTTTTTGCTCTCTATTAATATTACATCACTGGTTATTATTATATCTTATCCTATATACGTAGATATTATATCTCTTTATATGTAGATATGATGTGATTTGATTATGTCCGTAAATAATCTTAATATGGGTACTTCTTTGGGGTGCCAAGGTGGCAGAGGACCCCTGCCACCATTTGGATGCACCTCTTCCCTAGCGTATATTTCTGTGCTTTTTACAGCAGATAGTACCTGTTACTTGTGCAAGAACCGTTACTTCTGTACTCGTACTCCTTACGAATTAACTCTGCTTTTTCTAAATCTTTAATGGCTCTACGGACCGTGTTTTCAGAAATAGAAAGGTCTTTAGCGATTCTTTTAACGCTAGGCCACGTCTTTCTTTCATCATCGCATCGATCATAAAGGTATATATAAACACTCTTTGCCCTGTGCGGTAATTCTCCACGGCTATATAACTTTCTAAAATAAGACACTAAACACACCTCTTTCTATTAATCAATTCGCACTTTATTTACTGGCTTTGGAGCTTTCACCGAAGCCTTAGTTTGAGTTGGTGCTTGTTTTTGAGCTTTAGCTTTCTCTAATTCTTTAGAAGATAGCACGTGGTTACTCTTAACAGTCTTTTTAGTTTGGGTAGGTGGAGTTTCCTCAACAGGTTCTACATACGGGTACTTTTTAAGTATCTCATTCTCTATAATCTCCTTGCTTACATAACTAACCTTACGAGCACCTTTATCAGCTATCACATACTTCTCTGTATCAAACTCTATTCCCCATTTAAAGAATAGCTTTAGCTTAGAGATAAAAGGATGAGCACCGGTCTTCATAACAATAAAGTTGCCTTTCTTCATAGATTTCAGCTCATCAGCAGTCATAAGCGGTCTATTGGTCATTTGTAAGCTCTGTGACGGGTCGTTTTTACTACGGGATACCGAGCCTGTCATGACAGTTCTGGACCCCAGAGCGTTTGAGATAATATCTGCTGTTTCAGATGTAGGTGCGAAGCCACCTGCTATGGTAATCTGACAGTTGTCCTGAATGATTGCCGCACCCTCTTTGCCGTAGTTCTTTTCAAGCTGTTGGAATGACTGTATGATGCTCACAAGTGAAAGCCTACGAGAACGTGATGCCGAATACATCATCTCAACTGAACTGATTGGAGGTAACGTACCAAACTCATCCATATAAAACATTACACGGTCTTTAAGAGCACCACCGTTTTCATCAGCTACTGTAAGTATTTCTCTGTATAATTGCTGTAATAAAAGTGAGACCATAAAGTATGTAGCAGGGTTTTCTTCAGGCAAGACGATGAAGATTGCACATTTTTCAGAGCAGAACTTTTCGGCATCAATAGCAGTATCAAAACAAAGTATCTGTTCAAGTTCTGTATCAAGAAAGGCATTGAGCCTTGACATTGATGTCGACATAACTGAAGCCATAGCTTGTTCGCTACTATTAAGGGCCGCACCTGCGAACCATCTTGTTTTGTGTTCACTTGGTAGTTTGTCCATAAGCAACTGAAACTGACTCTTCCCTCTTACACCACTAGGTGCTATAAGGTCTTGTATGAGCTTAAATACAGATACTATGTGTCTTTGCTCTGGTGGAGCGAACTCAGCTATCAGCAGGATTACTGAAGTCATAAGACCTTCAGCTGCATCGTAGAAGAATGCGTTTTGACCATAAGATGATGCATCACCTTCGCTGAATATCAGAGTCTTTGCAATAATCTTTGCATACTTCTCTGCCTTTGCTTTGTATGAAATGTTTTCGGGATTCTTCTTGTACTCGTCCATATATTTGTTTACCAAATGCAGAAGGTTGTTTCCGTCAGACTTAGTCGGGTTTCTTAAATCAAGGACCGCTACATCGTAACCGTAATACTCTTTAGCAATATTACCGTAGTTTCTGTACAAGTCGCCCTTTGTGTCTGTCGTCAAGAATGACATTCCTGAAGCACAAGCGTATTCTAAATTCGGATAGAGCCAGTAGGCTGTCTTACCACAGCCGGCTGCACCAATCATCATTGTATGAACATCTGCGGTATCAACTAAAGCATAATTGATGCCTTTTTTATTTTGAACTCCAACAACTACTCCTTGAGGGAGTTCGAGTGGACCTTTCTTTGTATTTTCTCTCCACACGTTTGGTTCGTAAGGGATTAGTTTGAATATTCTCCTTAGTTCTGCTTTTGTAGAAAACCTAGCTGTTCCGTGCTGTCCGTCACCTACTGTTTTGCTCTTGATATTATTTAAATTGTAGATATGCGATACGATTGTTATGCCACCTACAACAGCAAACATTATCGCAGATATAAAAATCAAAATATATATGCCATTCAATCAGTCCAACCTCTTTCCTTTTTAAAGATTAAGTCCTCATTCCAATCTTTACACATTGGAATATCAAAATCTATTTTGTAGCCTAGTGATTTAAATTTACGCTCAATCTTTTGCATCACTAACTTTCCTGTGTCGTAGTTATTGAAGCAAAGTATAATCTTATTGATGCTAGGGTTATCTCTTAGAGCCTGAAGTAAAGCTCTATCTTTTACAGAGCATGATGCAACATAAGTATGGTCTTTCCAATAACTATCCTTTTGTAATGTAATGTACGACAGCAAATCTAAAGGTGATTCAAAAAGATACAGCGTATCTGATGTTCCGTTCCAATGGAAACAGTAACGCAAATCACTTCCCTGTGTACTGGATTTGTATTGATTATCCGTAGTGCTACCGACCATGTATATATGTCTAATATTTGAGTCTTTATCGTAACCGACAAAAACAACGTTATGATGTTTTTTAGATTCATATATCAGCTTTCGGTTAACAAAAGCATATACAATACTTGTATCAAGAAGACATTGGTTTACAAGATAAGATAAAACTCTACGCTCACTATCATGAGCTTTTGGTATGTAAAGTGTTCTCTTTATTTCCAGAGATTCTTCCGGGTAGCCAAGATATCTCACACCAAACTCAAGCAAAAATGCTACAGCATAGGTCAGTTCCATATTGTAGAATTTCATAACAAAGTCGAGTGTATCTCCACCTACTTCTTCATTGTGATGATACCAAAGATTATCACGAACATTTACTTTGTCAGAACCTTTTAGCCAGACATACTCACTACCTGATTTGACGAGCTCTTCACCTCTGCTCTTAAGTAATGTTATCAAATTAACCTTCTTTGCTAACTTGATTTGGTCTTTAGTATAGAAATCTTTCATTTTATGCTCCTTCCTGAATGTAATTATCAGCCCATCTTCTGACCTTGAGCCATTCTTTTCTCAGCCATTTTTCTTCTGAGTTTTCTATCAATACTGTTGCTTGTGTCTTTCTCTTCCTTAATATCTTTTTCAATTAGCTGAGATAACCTAGCCGCTAAACGAAGTGATGAAAGAGCCAAAGACAAATCTGACATATATTTTTTACTGCCAACAGAGTAGCTTTTGTGAATTGAATCTGTATTTATCAGAGGTACATCAAACTGTGAATCGTATTCAAACGCTGAAAGTTCATCGCTCTCTTCATCAGGATTAAAATATCGCAAATCTTTTTGATCATCACTATCATCGATGAAGATAGAATTACCTATCAATTGAAATGCTTCTTTGACTATGTCGTTACGAATAGTTTTGAATTCTTTGTTTGATGACAACGGTATTCTACTTGGCAAGTTGTTCTGGTAGATTTTCAAAAGGTTTTCCTTTTGTTCGTACCACAAATTATAAAGTTGTGAGAGCTTTTCATCTTTTGAGAGTTCTTCAACGATACCATTAACTAAGTTCTTAGCTCTCTTCGGAAGATAACCATACACTTTTTTGCCTGTGTATCCTTCTAGCTCTTTAGCAAGTTCTCTCAGCATAAGCTCGATAGTTTCATTTTTATATTCGTGAGATTTAATTTTTGCTACAATCTCTTGAGCTGTTTTCTTGCCTTCCATTCTAAGTTCATCACGAGCTTGTGTTTGCTTATCGTAGATTTGATAGAAGTCTTGCTTGAATATTTCGTGTGCTAAATCTGATTTTAGTTTCATCAGACCTGCTTCGCTCATATAAGGTTCTTTGCCTACAGAGTAAGAAATGAGATGCACATGAGGATGCCTCCCCTCATTATGAAAGGCCGCATACCAACGCAAGTCAGCCAGAGGAATATTCATTCTCTTAGCTAAATCACATGACTCAGCTCTTAGCATATCTCTCCACGCCTTTGCATTATCAAAGCCTAATCGTACTGCATCTTCTCTTCTTAGTGAAATGATGGTTGTCCACACAGCACCTTTGTGTTCAGCAACAGTTTTTGCAACCTTTGAAAGATTAATGGGTTCATCCGTCTGAGAAAACAGACCGTGAGCACCAAGCTTTTCTACATGAGGTCTTTTAGCTATGTAAGAAACATAGTTTTCTTTCTTGCCGATGATATCCAGATTATCATCAATGGTTCTATCAATAAACTGTGAAGCTGTACCTTTTGTCATGTTTGTTATGTACTCCTGATACTCAAAACTATGAGCAGAATATGGAAAGTCACGAACCAATTCATCAACTAGTTTTTGCTGTTCGATAGTTGCTTTCATGTATTTCCACGACTCATCACTTGCTTCTACACCTTCACGAGTTGCAATGTAGTTCACAAGATGTTTTGCATGTTTTGAAGAATTACCTTTCAGGTATCTCCATTTTAAAATAATCTTAGCCACTAATCTTCACCACGCTGATATCGTAACACCTCATCAAATGAAATATTACCGTGTGTCCTCTTAACATCTTTTACGCACTTACCACGTAATCTATCAAGTATTGAATCATCAATTCCAAAGTTAGCTGCAATAATATTCATCATCATTGATAGCTCAACCGAATTTTTAAACATAAGCGAAGCCATTCTGTTTTCAAAATTATCAATCGTTCCCTTCACAGCTGTAGTTATAAGCTGAGGGTAATAATCAAAACTATAATTTGAAGCTATATAACCTGCGTAAAAAATAATTGCGTTTTCAATAAATTCAGATCTGCTTTGTGAGCCTTCGTACTTATAAAACATATCTGCCTTTTGTATCACTTCAGGTCTTATATACACTGTGTATTTTGATTTCCCTTTAAAGTCCGTAATAGTAATCACATCCTTTCAAAATTGCGTAAAAGGGGCCACGACACCCTTCATAATGGCTCAACATCCGCACAAAGTAGTGTAGTGACACCCTCTCTTGTGAAAATCGTGTTTTTTGACACCCATCAGTAAATATCTTTAAAATCGCTTAACAGTCGGCTTTGCCGTCTGATGTGAACTGCGAGAGTGTCGGTTACGACACCCTCGCTTATTCCTGCAAAATCCATCGGAGGGCATACTCCTCCGATTTCTCGTCAATATTGCCCGTGTAAAAGTTGCATATTCTGTACTCAACCACATTTGATTACTCAAATTGGTATATTAGAAGTTTTCCGTACTATTTTTACGGGATATATACCTCTTAAGAGTTTGATTAAACAACAAAAACCACTAACATAACTTATTATACATATATTTTGAATATTCACTCATCTTTTTTCATTGCAAACGCGATTTTCCAAAAAGAAAGACAACAACGTAAAAAATCACGATGTTGTCTTTTGTGTCTTTCAATGAAACGTTATTAAATTTTTCATAATCTTTCCGAGACAAACGCCATAACATCTCAAACATTACACTCCAATACTCTGCTAGCACTACAAATAATCATTGTATATTTTTAAAGTGTTTTATTACTATAAAACTTTTAAACTCAAACTATTTCCGAGTCAGATTTCATATAGTGTTCTATTAGAAATCACGCAGTTTTTGCAACTTACAGATATATAGCATCTATCGACAATGCAATTTAATATGATCCCATTTTTTAGTAAGAAATACCAATAACAGAACTACAAAAAGCAAAACTCTTTGTACACTGGTAGCGAAAAAACTTTCCAGATAAAGATTGTTAGCGTTGCAAAAAGCATTTTATCATCTGTTAATTGTAAATGTAATGATACAATTATACAACAAAATTAAACCAATAAATGCATGCAACTAAAATATATACGGAATTTTAGATTTTTTAATTAAAATCCCTTTTTTAGAAAAGTAAAAGTTTTTATTAACTTCCTGGATGATTTGCATTATCCGCTTACTATCATCAATCGACTCCACTGAATACATACATTCAATTAAACTACCTTCTTTCGGATTATTTTGTTTCCATTGAGATACAATTATACTTTTAATAGTTCCTTCTAAACTCAAGCTTTCATCGAGTGAAACATTCAATTCTCTATTCTGGGTAATCCACTCCCAAACATCCGCCAAATAAGACTGGAACTTCTTATTAAATCGTCTAGCGTCCTTAGAATAATCATACACCTTTGTCTCACCATATTTTATTCTATGAACCACACTATTAAATACAGCTTGTTGGCTTCCAGACGGACCAATTGTTATAGATTTCAAAGGAAGCATAGGTGATAACTCTCCGCATTCATCACGGTATGTATTAGTCAGATGCAGTATTCTAACGTTAATGAAAGGCCTTAATATACCTTTATCCATTCTATAATAATTTAATTTAGGATAATACTTAACAGCATCTTCCTCAAGGCTTTCTATTAATTGATGATAAATAAAAGCTGCACGTATCTCTTTCTCCGCTTTAAACGAGATATCTTTTATATATGTTGCATATAATGGCATTCCCTCTACATCTGTTTCACAAGTCCTTATATAGCTGTCTTTAATTTGTGATGTAATCGTGTTGTCATTTGGGGATACATACATTATTTCATGCAATACTTTAGATGCATTAAACACAAGATGTTTGTACTTTTCATCACCATCTGCTACATCATCTTCAATTCCAAAAACAAAACGAGGTTTTCCTTCCCCTTCCTCTAATGATATCAATTCATCATCAAATTCTATAGATACTCCAGATTCTTTTGCATAAGTAATCCACTGAGATAGAAGATCTTCACCTTGTGAAAAAGATATACTAAATATTCCTTGCAATTCGTTTAAATCACCAAAATTACGATCATCAATTGCACCTTTGATTATATTTATGCCCTGATAATATTCTTCTGCGTCATTTAAATATAAAACATGAGATGCTCTTAGAGTGGCATTCTTCAAAATTATATCTAATACTTCTGTATTCGTATAGTGAAAAATTTTACGCTCACTATTGCCATCCCAAATTTGCGACATATCATTGTAAATTTGTTTTACTGCCTTGTAATTAATCATTATTCTTATCCTTATCTTTTGTCAAATCTTTGTTTTCTTTCCACAATTTTTGATCATGAACAATCAATTCCAAATTCTGAAATATGTTCTTACATTCATGATATAAAATACCGCTATCTGCCCGATCAAGCATAAAAATTCTTGTATTCTTACTGTATTTACAATGTTCTAATTGTTTCTTGACCTCATCTATTTTATCCTTAGACACAGTACTATACACACAGAAATATATTTTCTCTTGATCACTCATTAAAGCATTTATTATTCTGTCTCTGATTGTTTCACTTTCATTCCAATACGCATCCATTATTACAAAAACATTATCAATCCCATTAATAGAATTAAAAATTTGTGTTTCAATTGATTCACTATCAATAAAATGTAAAGTATTGCCACCAGAGCATTCACAATATTTTAAAGTGTAAAACTCAAGAACCCATTCCGTATTTTCCTTACCGAACACATCGTTAAAAGCAACCTGTATGCTACCACAACTATGTTCAGAATCTTCTAAAAAATATCCCTTTCCTCGTATAAAAATATCTATTAGATCGTCAAAAAAAATAATTTTATTAGCCATCTTTTCCTCCTAAATATTTCGTATTATGTCAATTTTGATCTTATAAATCAATTCTTCATCATCTTGAAAAACTTCAATTTTAGGTGCAATACATTCACCGTTTCCATCCTCTATCATATTCTTAGCATGATACAAAGTCCAAAGTGTCAAGTGCTGTTTTTCCATCACCCATGGCGGTATAGAGTAGTTCTTTTCGATTTGTTTTTCAATTTCTTTACAAGAACCCGTTAAGCTAGGGCGCATTTTATTGATAAAACTAATTCCATCATCAGCAATAATTATCTCTATTGCATCACCACTACCATGTTCTGCAGCATTTACTATCATTAAAACAAATAAAACCACTAATGATAAATCAGAACTAATTTCGCCGTTCCAGCAAAGAATAGAACATTTATCCCAATTATCTTCAGAAATATTCAATTTAATACTAACATTAAACTCAACATTATCGATAGTATTCCCTCTATACAAGGTGATATTGATTTTTTTATTCAATAACATGTCAGGGGCAAAAAGGTCTCTGATATACTCAACATAATCTTTACGATTTAGTTTAGCATATCCAAACCAAACATTATCTATTTTTTTTGCCAATACTCCTAACTCTGCAGGAGATTTATTAAAGCAGTCTTGATTGTTAATAATTTTTTTATAAATAGAAGCAAGAAAATCATCTGACAATAGTTGAATATATTTATCATATAGTATAGGTAAAACTTTTGTTGCTTTATCATCACCCTCAATATAATATTTATAAAATTGTTCAGCATTAGAATTATTTTCATGAAGAAAATCTAATTTGTAATACTTGTCACATTGTGCATGTGTTGTCGCTTTTTTTATAGCTAATGCCACTTTTTGTGCATCAATTTTGCGTTCTTCAATTAACTCTTGAAGATTAACATTATTAATCAATTGAACAAAACTTTCACGCAAAGTCAATAGCAACTTTAGCGAGAACCAATGCTTTATATTATTTTTATCAAATCCCCAAATTTGCAAGTATACAGACTCATCAGACATTTTTGTGTCGTTCCTAGACTCACCTGAAACCACGTTAGTTCCCAAACGAATAATTAGTGTTTTAGGCACATCGCCATGAGAATTCAAGTCATGAGTAGTTAAATTATCTTGTATGAAGAAAACATCTAAGTTTTGTTGGTTTGCTATTTCTATTTTAGAACGAATTTCTTCTAAATTTTTATCATAAAAGAATGCTTGAGATGTTTTTAGATTTCCGAATTTGCATTTTTCCAAAACCTCTGAACCTTCGGCAGGGTTTCCTGATAAAGTAAAAAATTGAAACAAAGGATTTGGTTCACGATTATCATACACAAATGCAACAGTCTGTAACTTAGACTTACTTTCTTCATTTATTGAAGAGAACAATTCATCAATCAGTTTACTTAAATCTTTTCTTTTTTCATGTCCTTCTTCAGAAAACTGTTTTATAGTTGTAGCAAGATAGTCATATCTCCTCAAAATATCTGATGCTAATTTCAACTCTTTACCAGTATTTAATTTCCAAATATCATTTAAATTGCTAAAAAAATACAAGTAATCGTCACCTTTTATACTATTTTGCAATTTTTGAAGATTGTTTCCAGCTTCATTGTCTGACAATCCACTTTTTAATATTGCATTGTTTTCTAGATACAAAAGTCCTTTTACCGTTAACCGATTACCAACCAAAAAGTCATCTAATTTAATTGTCTCTATTTGACTTTTGGGATCGAAAAAAAACGTTTCGTCATTATTTATAAGGATATTTTCAAGCAATAGCGATTTCGTGGTATCTCTTGATAAAACAATATCTTTCTTAATATAATGCAATAAAGATTCTGTTCGAAATAATCTTTTTATATAAAAACCTACTATTTGTTCTGGGACATAGGACTGTATATCTTCATAATAACTATCGCCCATGATAGAATAGCTAATCAGTTTTTTCAAGACTTCACATCTAATCAAATAGTTTGCATTGAAATCAGCCAAAGCTTTCACAAAAGCCTGCACTAAAACACAATTATCTATGCTCTTTTCAATATCCAACAAATTATTTAGCATTTTAACGCAGAACGCAAAAGCAGCTTGACGTTGCCTAATATGATACATAAAAAACGGTCTAGAGATCGCCTTAATAAACGCGACTTTCCATACCAAAATTTCTATTTTACTAAATGATGTGTATTTCGATATAATGCTATCACCATTGTTGAAATACAAAAAAAGCAATTCTTCAATCTCTTTGCTGTTTCGTTCTATATCTATTGGGAAAGGCTTTTCAATTTCTTCTAATACTAAGCTGTTAGAAAGCCGTTCATTCAGCAAATGTGTAATAAAGAACACTAATTTTTTCTCTTGGTAACTCCAACTATTACATCCATTAGATAGTTGTTGATTACTAAATGACAAAAGCTTATGTCTACTGATTACCCGTGTACATACTTCAGCCATTTTGTTTGTAGCACATTGGTTACGAATATTATGATAATCAGCAATTAATTTACACAAAGTACAAGCATCCTCATAGCTTCTCATGGGAGAAATATTAACATCAACATAATAAAAGAATTTATTGACATCCTCCAAATAAAACTTACGTGTATCCAAAGACAACCTATTAACTAAAATAAATGCAGATTCAAAAATATTAACATTCTCTAGACCGCTGGATAATGAAGTAATTAGATTTTTGGCACGTAAAAAACTTGCACCTGATTGAACAGTATCGTCAACAAAATGAAAGCGGATTAAAAATTTTTGATTACTCTCTCTAATGTTTGTTAGTCCACAAATTAAATCGCTATATTTTGCTTTCAAATTGCTTCTGTATTCTTTTTCAACATCAAAATAAATAATTCTTGCTGCACCGTTGAAAACTCTTTTATGAACTAAATGAACCCATTCGGCGTTTGATTCGTGCCGCGGCGCTACCAAGAAATCAAAGACCTGAATATCATCATCCTGTTTTGTTATTATCCCTTTTATGCTATCTAAATAATTTTCTACATCATCACGATTGTTCTTTATAAATTTATCCGTATTTAGATAGTATTGATAATGGTTCTCTCCCCTAGATACATGACTATAACGCAAACAATCAGAAAGTGTACATACCTTTAAAAGATTCTCTATGGATTCCTTCTTCTTAGTAGTATCTATCGGAGTTAATATTTTCGATGTTCCAATTCGCAGCATTGGGACTACAGAACCTCTGTTTACTCCAAACATTGGTTCCTCTTCCACTATAGATTTCGGATAGCATTTTTGACAATTTCTAGCCAAAGACCATTTTGATGGTACAGCAACCAAATTCCTTACTTTGTGCATATCTGTCAAGTGTTCAAATCTTCCTTTTCTCGGCACAATCCAATCAACATTACCAGAATCAAATTCCCAATAATCATTAGTGTCTGTTGAATCGTGTGCTGAATCGCTTTGAAGAGTGATCAGACAGATATGTTCGCGCATAATGTTATTAAGTTCAGTTCCATCTTTAGCGTTATTCAAAACACTTTGATAAAATTTCGCTACCATTTTATCCATAGTTGATAGTGTTGTGTTAATCGGAACTATAAATATGCATAGTGTATGTTTAATATCAAAAGCGTTTAAATCCGTTGGTACATCTATAGAGTTTTCCGGATCAATCGTATTTGCAACACACTTCAACATAATTTGTCCGTTATTATACTTTTCAAAATTTCTTAGGTCATTCTTATTTATTCTTGATCCATCTTGCTGTGTTTCTGCAACTGTTTCATATACACAATATCCGGATTTCATACCTAGTTGTTCTCTAATTAGATCATTTAATTCCTGTAGATATAACTCTGAGTATTTTTCATAACCAATTAATAATAGATTATGTAATTTTTTCTTCTCAATTTGCTCAAACAAACAATCCCTTATCCAATCACATGTCAACTTCGCAAAAGATCTATTATAATTACTGTTATGAAAAAGCAACTCAGCTTCTACAAAATCATTGAAATGAATTTTCGAACCAGCATGCGTATGGCAATTATTAATTTTACATCCAAAAACATCAGATTTTTGAAGATCCTCACTTAAAACACTCTCCACCTGTTGTATAAATGGCATTTCTAAGCCATTTACACTCGGAAATTCCATATATTGAAATGGAATTTTAGTTGTTTTTGCTTGACTCATTTTTATCTCCTTAATAAACAATTTCATTTTGCTTCTTTTCTTAAAATCTCAACAATTGTAGACAGTTCATCAAACATAGTACCATCTATCATTGCAGTTTTTACCACATTTCTTCGCACTTCTTCTATATCTTTACCATTAAAAACAATTTCCTTTCCACTTTCAGCACATTTCAGATAAATAGGCATTTTTTCAAAAGGATTTATTGTTGTAGCGTGTTTTATAACTTCTTTTGCATAATAAATAGAGATAATTCTACATGCTTCTATTAATTGAAATGGAGTCAAATTTACAATAGCAATTGGCATCAAAGATTCATCACAAGAATTAATTTTTTTCAGTGCAAATAAAACGATTCCTTTAATCAATTCCTCAAAACAATTCAAAGTACTAGCATTATCTTCTGCTATATTATTGGATAAATAAATGCACGCCACATTTCCCTCATCAAATAATTGGTAAATATTATTTGAAATATTGTTAATGATTTTATAGACTGATGATTCAAAATCAACATCACGCAAGATATCTACTGAATTTATTATTTTTACTGTGTATATGCCGTCAGTGACCTCGCTACAATCAAACACACCTTCAACACTTAATGTATTTTCCGTTAGTGCTGAATGAACCAATGGGAAGAGAATTGAATAATTTGTGCCTGAAATTTGTTTATTTGCAGAAAGATTTTCACGAACTAGTTTTTTCTTTTCCTCTCTTATCGAAAAGATTTTTTGTATTACATCATTTTTGATATCATCAGATAAACACTCTACTTTTTTTAGTTCTGGTTCATAAATGTTATTAAAAATAAGATCCAAATTATCATAACAAAGATTATAGCCACACACACTGAACAAACCATTTCTAACAGTTAATATATTATTAAAAATTTCTAATCCATAATGATGAACTAGATTTTCGTCAATGCTGTAATACATTTGACGAAACGCCCTTAACCTATCATCAGTGATTTCGCTAAAAAAGTACTCTAAATTATGTGCTTCATCACTAAACATAGCAGAGACACCCACTGGGGAAAAATCATAAGACTCAGGTAGAGACTTTGAAAGTAAAACAAGTCTTTCGTAATTCTTCCTATTTTCATCAGCAAGGAGATTTTCAACAAATTTCTGAGGAATTGATTTACCAGACAAATCAGAAATACGAATTTCAAGATAAAAATTAGCTTTTTTGTATTTAAAGTAATCTTCTGTATATGTGCTGTTTAAGTACTTAACATGGTGTTCTTTTTTATGAGATTCATTATCCAAACCTACTTCTCGGCTATAAACACGCATACTAAGTAACCCTCCCCCTGCATGCAAAACTGCATTTTCTAAAATCTGCAACAAACCTTCTGCTATGGAGATACATTCAAAGATTTCAGATATGACTGTTTTATGAACACCTCCTTTTTTATCATAAGCAAAAAGATTTTTTATGTCATATTTTTCTTTGTTTGCTTGGTATTTTTCATAATCATTCCAGCTCTGTTTGCGTTGTTCAGACAGTAATAAATCTTGAGTTTTTAACACTTTTTTGCCATAGTATTTTTTTGCTTGTTTAAGCAAATTATTTCTATAGAAGTTATCATATATAGAAAAGATACAAAGTGCTAAAAAAGGCATTTTTTGAACATACTCTTCAAAAAATTTCTTGTTTGAAAATGCTTCTCTACGCAATTTTGTGTATTCAATAGATGCATTATCATCAAACTCTTCAAACAAAAACTTCTGACACATTCTTATGTATGTCCAGTATCTTTTTTCATAATTGTCACCAAAACTTTTAGCACCTATAGCTTCTTCTCTTGACATTAAACACCAATTCTCATAGGATAAAGGTGTTTTAAAAAAAGATAAATCTTTTGAGCCAAAAAATATCGCTGGTGGCAACTTACCAACTGAATCCAAATCAGGTTCTATAAGTATGTTATTGCAAATAACAAAAACATTTTCATCTATAATATTTTGTACATAAGGTTTTATTCTAGATATGTCTCCAAAAATAATAATCACAAAACCTTTGCAATGCTTTTTATATTTACAACATATTAATAAATTGTTGTGCAACTTATTTATATCAAAACCATGTTCACTTACATCTACATTTAAAAGTATGTAGTTATCTTTGTATTTTTCACCTTCGAAAATATTAACATTACTTCGTATTAATGACTGGAAATCAGGCATAGTTGGATGTAACAACTGCACATTTTGGACATTAGTTATTTTACTGATCCTTGCTGACATACTTTTACAACAATCCCCGAATTGAGGGAAAATAAAATTTTGATATTGAGAAAGCAAGGAAATATCAGCTTTTTCGTTCAAATCAATAATAAATGACAATTCTATATTCTTGAACTCAGAACTCAATTCAGTTCCAAATTCTTCGCAATACATCTCTAGAAAAATATTATAATCTTCAACACTATTAATTCGAATATATACACACAAATTCACTAATTTATTATTCCAAGCATTTTGAGAAGAAAGATCGTTATAGGATTTCACAATTTCTAAAGCATCATCACAAAACCCATCACCTACATAAATACGAGTGTTTTCATTATTATTATTATTTTCTAAAAAAACCTCAAATTCAGCTAAAGTTGTAATATAGATATTCTCCATAATTTCTCCTTATAATGTACCTAGCATTTTCAAAACAACACTATCAAATAAAATTCTTTAATATTAAGCATACTGAAACATTTTACTTTATAATAACATAGCATAATTTTCGTGCTTTTTCAACAATTTTTTTTATTCAATACTCTATATTTTGTTTTATATTCTAGATTCATAACCAAGATTAAGAACTATCAATTACTAACTGACGCTCTTTTTTACAATTACAATTCAAAATGATTATTTGTAATGTTAATTAATAGTCTATCAAGAAAGACCGCACAGCATATGTAAAAGTCGCTCGTTTTGGCTTGAATTTTGCGTTTGGGATTGTTACTCGCTTTCTTTAACAAAACCGCACACAGGGCAAATTTGGCGAGACCACAGCGAGATTACTCGCTGAGCACAGGCTGTGTTTCCACTTTCTCTTTCTTCGGTTTTTGGGCTGACGTTTTCTTGCTTGTACTAGAACTAGCTTTAAGTTCTATGTAGTTTCTAACGTTAGCAGGAACCGCTTTTTCGTACAGCAACTCAAGTGAACTTGTAAGTTCAGATTCAACGTCTTTGTCTTTCTGCTGTAAGTAGATTTTTAAAGCAGAGAGTTTTTCTTCATCAAAAGATACAGTAACATTGTGTTTCATTTTTACATCACTCCAATATCATATTTGGTAACCCTTCTTTGGGGTAATCTAAATCACACTCACTAAATGATGATTCATCAAAGTTTGTGTTTGTTAATATCGCATCTGCCATTTTGCAATTTATAAAAGCTGAGTCAATAAGCTCGCACTCTTCTGCAACTGCGTTTGAAAAATCACAGCTGTTAAAAGTTGCACCGTTGGACATTGAAAAACACAACTGTGCATTTGAAAAATCACAATCAACAAATGTACCGTTACTCAAATGAGCATTGAGCAGATTGTGATTTGAGAGATTCATATCTCTGACAATACAGTTAGTAAAATCAGCTTGTTCACCGCCTGATGCATCGTTGAGCCACAAGACGTGTTTAGCTAATTTAATATCTACTTCTTCTCTTGTCATTTCTCTAAGTTTAGGTGCTTCATACTCCTCACTGTGTTCGACAGCAAGTTCGGGTGCAATCTGTACAACTACTTCATTTAAGAATGTTTCGCTTGCTTCAAATTCAGCTCTCTCCGAAATCATCTGTGAGAATACACTGTAAGAGAACATCGGTTCAATTTCAGGTGACGGCAGAGAACTTAGTTTGATTGAATACATACCATCTCTCTGATTTTCTAAAGCTGACTTTACTGAACTTTCAACAGTAGAAGCCATAAGCTTATTAAAATCTTTTAGAGACTGGTATGGTAAAATATCAACCAACTGTCTGGCACAAGGTAAGTATGAAGAGTATCTTGCATAACCACTACCCTGTGCATCAACAAGAATTCCGTCATCCTGATTCTCACATAAAACAAGTATACAGTGCCTGAGTCCGTATTCATCAAAACCCATATAGTCACGATTCTCACTTAAAAACGAATACTCCGAAAGCAGATTGTTTTGGAACATATCGAATTTGTATTTAGGTAGTTCTATCACCTTATCGATAGAACAAGGTTCGAGTTCAATAGATTCATCTTTTCTTCTAAACTGTGCATTTACAATCATCTTTTACACCTCACATTCTCATATCCTGAATTGACTCTCCAAAAGCTTCAGCCATATATTCATCAAAGCTATCGGAGTATTTCTGGTATTGTTCGCTATTCAGACTCAGAAGGAACGACTCATCAAATTTCCATAACGGATAATCAAAGTGTCCACTTCTCTTTGTAAGTCCTGTGTCTTGTGCAATGCCAAATTTCAAAATCGTGTTAGCAAAATAACAGCACTCATCTGTATCAACATAAGCGCAGTTCTTTGTTCCTATAAACTCACCTAAGTTAACGGTGAAGTTACAGTACGTTTCAATAGAGCCATTATGCTCACATAAAAAACGAAGCCCCAGATTGTACTGAGGCTCTCCCATAAAATCGTTTACTTCGTGAAGCACAATATCAGGAATCAGATCCACGTCGTTATCAAAAATATCTTTGATGCGAATCGTAAGCGGTTTATCTTCATACACCGTTTCATCCATAATATTTGCACCGAGCATTGAAAGCATATCTTCCGCTTTTTCTGCATCAGACACACCTTCAGGTGCGTTTGCCATATACACGGCTTGCTCCACTAAATCTTCAGCAGTTATCATATCGTTTGTTTCTTTTTCTTTATCGTCAATGTTCAAAGTTAATCATCTCCATCTTCAATATAATCAATATAAGGAATCTTGAGCCAGTGTGTCCATGATCTGCTGAAAACATCAGTCACGACAACACCAACTGTCGTTGTCATAGCTTCGACAACTTTTCCGTCACCAATGTAAATACCAATATGACCTGCGTGCCATACAGCAAGACCTGGTATTTCAGGTATAGTATTAATCGGACCTTTTTCTGTTGCGTTTGCATACATACCATCAGAGCCAATATCAGGCATACCGTTTGCACCGATTTCTATCTCTTGGGATGCAGTATTAAACCAACCATATCCTTTAATGAGACCTACACAATCTGCTGTTCTTCTGCCTAACCAGTTTTCTCGTATGAACTCTTCGTACACAGCTACATCACCGGGATACTGGTTCATCTTTGTTCTGAGCATTTCTTCACTCAGTACAGTACCGTAAGTACCAAAGACGTAACCCCATTGTTTGTCAGCTGCATTCTCTGCCCATTTAGCAAGGTCGATGTTATTCTTTCTGCTTGGGTCTACATAGTCGGTTGTATCAATGTAGGTACCTCTGATACCAAGCATTACATTTGAAAAGTCTTGTGCAACTATATTAGTGCCAAAGGTAGAATTCACTCTGCTGATTAAATTATCATCACTCTGGTCGAGTGCAAAGCAATTCACAAGTCTTTCAACGAAGTCATCGGTTGTTGACTGCTCAGATAGTGCAAGTATGTAAAGCACTTGTGCTTCGGTTACTCTGGAGGGAGAATGCCCTGCATCTGTCATCGCATCATCAATAGCGTTCATAGTATCTTCAATACTTTGAAGCATCTCTCTGTCTTCGTATGACATATTTTCAACAATCAGTTCCTGTGCTCTATCGACATCAATTTCTATTTCCTGATTAGCAAGACCCATTACTACAGCTATCGGCAACATTATAATAATCAACGCACCCAGTATTATTCCAAGTACAATTTTTCTCAGCTTTTTGTCTGTCGCAACAACAACTACTGCTTTTTTGACAATGACAGCAACAGCAGGAGAAGCCATTAACGACCACCCGCTTTGCCAAATAACGCTGATTTGTAATCAGGTGCAATTACCTGTAACAAATAACGCTCGTTACCACATCGGTATAGACAAGTACCTCTTTCAGGATATTTAATGAGATCATATTCGCTTTCTTCAATCTGTAATGCATCCATAAATTCTTTTGGATTAATCTGACCGGGATTGAATAAGAACTGGTGTGTCGGAATACTGAACAACGGTTTAGTAAACTCTCTGATAGATGGAATAAGAAAATCCTCAATGTTCTGGGAAGCCAGAATGATTGAGGACTCTTTCTTTCGTACACGTTTCATAGCGTTTCGGATATATTCAATTGCGGTCATATTTGTTAAGAACAGATAGAGCTCATCAATAGATGCCACTGTGTTACCTTTGCCGAGCAACTGGTTGCTCATATACGAAAGGATATTGAACAGCATCGCATCTTTGAGTCGTTTGTTTGTATCAAGTAAGCCTTTTACACCAAAGCAAACGAACTGGTCATCAATGATATTTGTATGACCGTTAAAATACTTACTCTCTGTACCTACACACATACTGTTGATACCAAGACAGACTTCCTGCAGAGTTTCTTCTGTGTACAGATACTTACGCTTTTTATCATAGCTGTAGTATTCTTCTTCGCACAGTTTATAGAAATCTTCCATAATAGGAAAGTCTGTAGTTTTCTTAGTGCTGTAATCAGTACTGTCTGTAATACCGAATCTTGCATAGAGCTTTGCAAGTAGGATTTCGATGGTATCAATCTGCGTATCTGTGAAATCCTTATAGCTTCTGAAAAAGTCTTTCAGAAAAGCTATATGCTGACTCAGTCTTGTAGCTTTACGGAATGCTTCGGGAGCTTCATAGTCTATGGTTTCGTTACCATCGGACCACGCTTTAGGTTCTAACGGGTTAATCGTATACTGACCTGAAAGGAAGTCGATATAGCAACCTCCGAGATTGTTGCAGATTTCTTCGTACTCAGCTTCAGGGTCAAGACATATAATCTGCTTTCCTGATTCTCTGATGTTTGTCAGCAGAAGTTTCAACAGATACGATTTACCCTGACCAGAGTTACCAAGAATCAAAGCATTACTTGTTGTCTTATCCTCTGCTCTACGGTCAAAGTCCACAAGGATATTTGTACCGAACTTATCTCGACCGATATAGATGCCATTCGGGTCTGTTTTACCTGAGAAGTTGAAAGGATATGTATTCGCTACACTTGATACAGGTAACACTCTTTCAAACTGAGCACCGAACTGATTCATACCAATAGGCACTACAGACAAAAAGCCTTCCTTTTGTCTTAGGGTCAATCTGTCAATCGAAATCTTCGACCTTGTTAACTCCATAGATATTTCGCTTTGAAGTTCCCTGAGCTTAAGCTTGGATTTTGCCTTAATCTCAATGAACACAGAACAGTGCAATAAGCACTCACGGTTCTTTCTCAGATTTGCGAGCATATCTATAACGTCCATCAGGTTTCCTTCAGCTTCGATGGAATCGTTCATATCTGTACCGCCTGATTTCATCTTGTTTCTTCGCATAGCGTTCTGAACAATCTTTCTTTGCTCAAGTGCTTCTACCAAGCGGTTGTACATTCTGATTGTAACACCGTTTCTGTCTGCGAGCTGTGAAAGGATAGCCTGTTCTTCGGTTGATGGCGGATACTCTCTTACTGCCCACACACATCTGTAGCTGTCACCTATAATGTAGTAATCTGTAAAGAATTTGATTGTACCCGGAAGGATACAGTCAAAGAAGTCTTTGGTGCGTATTTCTTCAACCTGTTCAGGTGTCATCACCTTTGCTTTACGCTTAGCCATTGTCACTCACCTCCTGCGTTGTTTTTGAAAAATCGAAATACTGCTCTCCGTCAATGTCGGGCAACATATCTCCATTCATAGATGATTCGAAATACAAAGCGATAAATCGCTTAATTTCATTTTTACTCATTCTGTGAGTTTCGAAGCCTTGCTCAGATATGATTTTCTCAATTCTGTTAGCGTGTTGAAATACCTGTGCTGGCTTAAGGTTTTTAAACCTCGCAATAAATAAGAATTGTCTTGCAGTTGCCATCTCTAACTGAATCTGGTCTAAGAACTCAACATCACTTGATATTATCTTTTTCACCTTAATGTTATTTTCCTCATCCAGTCGCCTCTTTAGATATTCTTTGTTGTCATCAAAGCATTCAGAAGAGTCTGTGCAAACGAGTTCGATATTAGGAACTGCTGACAGCACTTGCATTAAGTGTCTTATTTTGATTTCAATATTCGCACTTGAAAGTACGGATATGTTTGTTGGCACTACATGATAAAAGAGTAATTCTCCTTTATATGTAGATAGTCCATACTGGGTAAATGATTTTATACCCAAAAGGGTCTGTAATGACACACCCTTACTCTTTTTGTTTTTCTTCTTTTTCATCTTTACCTCCACTCGAAATACTGTTGTGTTGATATGAAATACCTGACTGCATATGTAAGGAAATCAAGAATAGTTGTTTCATCTAGCTGTATAGTCATAAACCCATAACACAAGGTCAGTACAGCAGGGAAAAATATTCCTGTGTTTACCAAAATAACAATAGATATCAGAGCTGCAATACCTAATATGCAGAAATTCTTTAAACTCCAAAACCACAAGTTGGCTTTAGCTTTAAGATTCTGCGGATATAAATATCTTGTCATTATAAACCTCCATTTTATTTAACTTTTGCTAAAGACCTTGACAGGTTAACAGCTGTTGTAGATGCATGAACTACGCTCATCATATTGACTTTGACACTTGAATCCAGACCGAACTGTTGAGCGATTCTTGGCACTTCGCCTGCGGCAAGCATAATTCCAAGACCGAGCAACATCTGATTTGGAAATGTCATAAGTCCAAGATACAATAGTGTGGTTTGTAAGAATGCTGTTAAGCAAATAGCTATAACCTGTTTACACCACTGAGTGAATCCGTCTGTATAACCTCTAGGCACAGAGAACATATACATAGAACCTACAGCCATCTGAACAACAAGTATTCCACCACGTTTGATATTCTGGAAGAATATCTTAATTACACAATAAGCAAACGCTATCATACACACTAACGTAAACAAGCCAAGCTGTGGCGATGGAGCACCGGGCGAGAATATATTTGATAGAATCAACGAACACGTTCTGCTCAGTGTTGCATCCATTGCTGTACTGCCACCTATTGCTGACAAGTCGTGTGAAAATGTGTTTTGTAGCGTTATGCTGAACTTGTATAGCTCTATAGGTAACACACCTACAAGCGAACAGGCAAAAAAGCCTTTCAGGATGTTAATGGCTGCATCCTTTGGTGAGGCTCTTCCCTTTTGGTATTCCATAGCAACTTCAAACACAGCTACAACAATTCCAGCGACATACAGTGCCCAACCAAAAAGTGCGAACAACTCGACCGTTGCCTGTATCCACGCTAAATCGAAAATGTCTGCACCTAAGTTTCCCATCTTTGAGAAGAAGTCTGCTATAGCGTTATAAATTGTTTCATATATCCAAGCAAACATTGCTTCAAATATTGAATTGGCTAAATCACTTGTGATTGTACTTACGGTGGTGCCGATAGCATCACCGAGTCCACTAAGTATATCTCCTAGCCAATCAAACATAAGCAATCACCTCCTACGTTTTGTATTAGCTATGCCCAAAGAGAGTTCATCTCTTTGAGCATAGTTTTTTGTTTTTATTAACTGATGATTGTCCAGATATATAATGGTGCTGTAAGTGTGAAAATCAGACAGGCAAACAAAATCGCAGGAGCTGCAAACTCAAACTGTCCGTGTTTTCGATAGTCAAAATATGCCGTACCAAGTTTTACGAAAAACATGATGGCTAACACCATATCTACAACAGGGAAAATAACATTGTTTGTTACTGACACTACCTGTCCTTTAGCTGCATTCCATGTAGCTTCAATCGCACCCGAAACATCTCCGGCCGCATAAGCTGTGATGGAAAACGCACAAGTAATCATTACGAACACTGCAATAACGAGCAGTATTCTAAGAGTTTTTTTCATCGTAATCGACCTCCAATACTTTCTTTAAAGCTTTTTCACTTATCTTCTTCATCGGTATATATAGATTCCTACAAAATCTTAGCTCTGACTCCATTCCTTTTGTTATCTCTTCGGAGAATATCCACATTTCATCGCAAAACCAAAGCATAGCAAGTCCTGCTGTCATGCCGATTTCTCTCTCAGTTTCATTGTTATCATCAAGACTCAGAGCGTAATAATGCGGTACTACAGGAGCAGTACCGCATAAAAGTGCATAACGGGTATATCGTTTAACATTTTCAATGTTCCTTTCGATATCTCCGCCTAAAGGTGCGCATATATACACCTTTTTTAACATATTATTCCTCTTCCTCTTCTTCACGGTTTTTAAGTTTAAAACCGATAATCGCAGTTGCAACTAAACCGCCAAGGATGATTGCACCGATACCTATAAAAAAGCCATAATTCGGTGGATCTTTTTCTACTTTAGTTTCATCTACTGTAGCAGTATCATTTGATGCAACAGATTCTTCTGTAGATTCTACTTGAATAACTATTTGAGTTTCAGAAGGTACATCCTCTGTAACTGGTTCTGATGCAATTGTTTCTTCTACTGGTTCAATAACAATAGACTCTATCGTTACGGATTCAGTAGGTACTGTTGTTACAGGCTCAGTAGGTACAGGAGTTGCACCCACTGTTACTAAAGCAAAAGATACAATCATAAGTACCGTAAAAATTAAAGTGATTAACTTATTTCTATATTTTTTCAAAACACATCTCTCCTTCTTATAGAAATTATTTATTTCTGTTCTTCTAAACGTTTTTTGTACGCATCTAATACAGATTCTTTTATCTTTTTATATGTTTCTTTTGTAACTGCGTGGCAAATATCTGCGTGTCTTTCCTGACCATCTTTTTCGTATTTTCTACTTGGCATAGCAAAAAATAAACCTTTGCCAGCATCTAAAACTTTCACGCCATTTACTACAAACGAATCTGCAATAATTACACGTGCAAAAGCTTTCAAAACACTATTAGGGTCATTTGACACATAATCAATTTTTACCTCAATTTTTGGTACAGGAACAACTTTGTTTACTGACATTAAATCACCTCCTCTGTATTACATTCCTGAATAAAACACGAAGCCTGTATCTGCTTCTACCTCTGCCTGATCAATCATTTCAGGCTCTTCAAATCTGTCCATATATTTCTCCACCTCCTCATCGGTTAACCCTCTAAAACCATCATCAGTAAGTCCGACAACAAAGAAAGGACCAGCGATGATTGAACTACCATCTCCGATCCTTCTGTTACCTTCCATACCAATGAGCTTAGCTTCTTCATTGCCGACTAAGCAAGTGTCATCGTCCTCTATGTAAATAGGTTCAATGAGACCGTCAACGGCACGTTGTAAACCATCAAGTGTATTTTCAACCTCTGCAAGGTATGGTGCCTTATTAGGTTCTACATACACTACTTTAATTAGATTATCGGGTTTTAATGTCTTATCTGTATCAAACTCTATCTCTTGAAAGCCAACAGGCTGACAAAAGTATGCACGGTTGTCCATAACAACAACATCTGATACTGACAGTGAGTGCCCTCGAAATAGTGGATGACCTGCGTGTCTGTACGACTCACTGTGATTAAACATTCTAAAGATTTCTTCGAGATTCGATGTTTCAAGTTCTCCGTCATAAACTTCATCGTAAATAGCAGGGTCAACTTCGTTATTACCTGTTATTTCTTTGAGCATTTTCATCGACTGAAACTTAACTGACTTCAAATCTCTATCCTTATTAATCTGATATACTTTTACTCGCATTTCATTTCTCCTTCCATAGAAATTGATTCTTCTGGTGTCTGATATTCCTGTAGCTTATCAAGAGCCCACTGTGGCAGATACTGTTCATCAATAACACCAAAGAAGTCAGCTCGTCTGAAACTACAGAACTCGTCATCCTTTAAGAAGTAACCGGATATAGATGTACCCATTTTTGTCGGGTCACAACCAAAGCCTGACGTTGCATAAAACAGCTGAAAATCTGCTGTCTTATACTCATCAGCCAGCACAGATGGTTTGAACACAAGAAGTTTGTCTTCATAATAGCTCTCATCTGTACAATGGGATTTATCGTATAGTTTTAACGAATCCCATTCATCTCTGTATCTCGATACACACAGGTCTGTAAGTCCGCAGTGGGCTTCAACTGTATAATGCCATCTGACATCGTCACTTGGAATGTACGTTTTCTTTGCCCATTCTTTGTTGTCTTTACTTATGCGACCATCATGTACTTTCTCTTGTACTGTGTTAGCTAGTACAAAGTTTACTCGGTCATATGAAAATTCTGAGATAATGTCTTTCATAAAATCTGTGTCAAGCTTTCCGTCTGCATAGTTTTCTTCTATGCCTTTTTCAATCATTCTTGCACACAGACAATTTGCTTTATAACTATCTCGCCATTTTTCTAACTCGTCCAATTTTATGGCTTCTTTCATTGACCACGGATATACTGGCTCATACTTCATCCAGATTCACTCCTTCATTACGTGCCCAGATAACATTAAGATACAGACAGGCTTTTCGCTGTTGGGCTGGTGTCAATGAATCAAGGAATTTTTCAAGCGTAATGTTATCGTTTATGTATGCACAAGCATTCGAGTCACCCTCACACAAAGTTTCTTTCCTTAACACTATTGTGTTATCATCGACCACTTCATAAGACAAGATGTCTTTGCTCTCAAAGCCGAGTTCCTTTCTTATGTTATGTGGGATAGTTGTTCTGCCCTCTTTACCAAGGATTCTGATTATTTTATCTGCCATGACTGTTCTCCTTAATCTTCAACAATACAGCGTCCACAACAAGGACAACGATGTGGGCAGTCATTTAATACTGCATCTACAACTACATCCTCACATTCATCTATTTCTACACCTTCAACATAGATGAATCCGTCTTCGTAGTAAGCTTCGAGTAATGTTTCTTCATTAAGTTTGTAGTGCTCTGCAACAACCTCAGGCACAGTAATTTTAATATTAAATCTTCTCTCCATAATGCTTTCTCCTTTGTTTTAATAGTTATGTTGGAAATCGAACAGGTTAAGCTGTCTGTTGATTTCGGTTAAGTATTTATTATTTATTTCTGCTTGTTTTTCTAAATCGTAGTTTGCTATAAGCAGTTCTTCGAACATCTCTCCGGGTTTACTGCTTTGAATCATATTGTGCAGACGTTCTTTTACATATGTGTGAAATCCGCACTTGTTTGCAAAGTCTACGATGTATGGGTCGTTGTTATAAGTGATTATGAACTTACATTCACCTTCAAATTTCTTATTTATACCATCCATAAGCTCAAACAACTTGGAGTGTTCTTCACTCCCAAAACTGGACTTCTGATAGTAATCTTCTGTACCCTTATACGGTGGGTCTAAAAGAATAAATGTATCTTTGCCTGCTGCATAGTTGATACAGTCTTTATAATCTCTGTGCATTATTATTGCATTTCTAAGTCTTGAGCAGGCTGCCACAAGTCGTCCAAACTTGCGTGTCATATCTTTCTTTGCAATTGCAAACGTCTTTCCCGTTGACGAGAAACTAAAGGTCTGATTCTCGAAGAATGCAACGGCTAATTCTATATCGTGCCAATGAGCGTTTTCTATTGTTATTGCTGTTTCTGTTATATCGTCTAATATGTTTTCTACATCTGATAGCAAGGCTTTATTTGCTCGAAACAATTCTTCAGAGTTGAAGGAGAAGTACAGCCTACCTATGAGATAGGCTAACTTTTCACTTCTCTGTAACACTCTGAAAAACTTTACTAAATCACCGTTATAGTCGTTGATTATTTCTCTTTCAGACGGTTTCTTTCGCAAGAATACCTCCGCACTTCCCATACATGGTTCTACGTATGTTTTGTGTGGTGGCATAAAAGCATCTATTGTTGTATATATGCACCCTTTATTTCCGGTCCACGGCAAAGGACTAATTGAACCTGACAATCCTTTACCTCCTTATTGCAGGTAAAGTGCGCATAACACAAAACAGGTCGATTTGTGATTACACGCACCGACCTGTCTTTTTACTTATTATTTAATTCTTCTATTTGTTGCTTGAGACTCTTGATTTGAGACTCATATTTGTTTATGCGGTTAATCTGCAGAATACACATAATCGCCACTGTGAAGAATGAACCAAGAAACAGACCAACAAAAAAATATATTGCGTTATACATCGGTCATTTCCATCCCTGTTTCATAATCTTCATCAAGGTCCTCATCGTATTCTTCGTCAAAGTCTTCATCCATGTCTTCATCATCAATGGATGTAATCTCTACATATTCACCGATGATTCGAAGTGCATGAGAATAATCGGTTGCTTCTGTAGTAATTCGGGTTTTCATTTCAACTGCTTCATTGAGCATTTTGTTATCTCGAAGAGTTTTTGATGCAATACCCATCAGATTAAAGATGTTACCATCCTGACCAATGAGCGGACATTTAGGTTTTTGTACCACATGTTCTTTCTCAAAACCTCCGAGCTTGTTATCCACAAAGTCTGTGAGCCACTCTCCACCGAATCGCTCGAGTGTTTTCAATCTCCACATAGCAAGTTGTCCCATATTGAGTTTTGTGTCCTCATTGAATGTGAACATCATACAGGTGTAGTCATCAAACTTGAACTGAATACAATCTTCGGCTTTGAATCTTGTATCATCAAGAAGAATTCCTTCATCTTTGAACAGTTCGTTTATTCCGTTGAGCCACTCGCTGAGTTTACCACCACAGCCTTTGAGAATAAGTCCTTCTTTACCGTTATAGCTTCGAAGTTCATTAACATCGATTTCTTTTATTTTCATACCGAAATCGTCTGCCATATATTGTTCGATGCTATATACTTCACCTGTAAAGTCAGGATAGTTCTTATCTGTAAGTTCTATGTATCCATGTTCTGGTATTGCTATAGGTTCACCTGATATGATAGTACCACCTACATTGACACTTGCCTGAAGTTCTAATGCACCAAAGCCGATACCATCATCTCTGCTTCTGAGATAATAACAATGTGTGTCTTTAGGAATATCTTCAAGGGTTAACTTTTCGTTAGTAAACAAAGCGTTAACGCCACAGATTTTCACACCTTCATATTCCCTATTCCATACAGAGATATAGTCAGTTTCTGATGCGTTTAGCACAAGTCCGTATTCAATCGGGTCTGTATAGCCTTGTACTTCTGTTGCAAACTCAATCGCTTCTTTGCTCGAACGTGGATAGTACGATTCGATGCACTCTCCATTTTGTAAGATTCTGCGACCACAGTTATTACCGATATCTTCATCTGCCCATTCGTGGGTAAACTCAATGTCAGGATACATCTGTGAAAGCTTGTCCAATAATGGATGTGGAGCACTCCAAGCGGTTTCACAACTGAAATACTCTGATGCATCTAACACATCGTTGTATCCGTAAGCGTTCCATTTTGTTCCCCAATTATCGATTCTCCATTCGTACCATGTCGGAGCACCGTATAACTGCATATTTTGGAACACTTGCTTACCAAGTTCAAAGTCCTCTTTAGCTACATCTGTTCGCTCTTCCAGATATCTTTCTTCAGCTTCAATTGGAATGCTCATCAAATCAAGACCTTCTCTTGTATCCATAAGAGTATACACATCAAGGAAGTCCTTATATATTTTATGACATCGAACTGTTTCTGAGCCTGAGGTTATATCCAAACTTTCCGGCATTGGTATAATCTTATTAAAGTCGATACTACCGGTACCATACTCATCGTTCTTTATAGCTTCGAGCAACTCTCTGATTCTGTCTGAGTCGCCTTTTAAGTAAATATTGTTTGTTACATGATTTGGCATTACTCTTCACTCCTTACAATGCCTTTTTCTATATTAATCATCTTTAGTTTTTTGCCTATCTCAGATATAACGTTAACAGTTACTGCATTGCCAGCCATCTTGTATAAATAGTTATCTTTTAAACCTGTTGACTGTGCTTTGTAAAATTGCTCATCAATAAATCCTTGTAAACGCCAACACTCAATAGGCATCAGCCTTCTGATAGTAGCAAGATAAACGTTTCCTGATTTATCTTTGACCACTACTACCTGTTTATTGTTCTTTGAATCGTCAACTAGCTCCATAACACCCGAATGCTCACCTTTTCGGTGACTGATACCTGCATCTTGCCTTGCAGTAATACATCTTGCGTAATCGGTTAGTTGTGGGTCGGGGTTCATATCTACAAAAAGATATAGCCCTGTCTTAGCTCCTAACCCACCTGCATCGGCACATTGAGTACAAGCAATCCCATCTGCTGAATAGATTCTGTAACCTTGGGATCCCGGTACGAGTTGTTGCATAGTCTTTGAATCATACGTGGTGAGAGGGAATATTTTTCCGGCGCATCCGTCACAATGAAATCCAACAATGAATAGCCTTTTCCTTTGCTGTGGGACACCGAAATCTTTGCTGTTAAGCACACACCATTCGAGATCATACCCCAACTCAACAAGACTGGAGATGATGGTATTAAACGTCCTGCCTTCGTCATGCGATAACAGTCCCGGTACGTTTTCCAACAATAGAAATGGAGGTTGTTTCTGTTCAACGATTCTGGCAACTTCAAAGAAGAGAGTTCCTCTTGCATCGTCTTTGAATCCAAGTCTTCTTCCAGCGACTGAGAAACTCTGGCATGGAAATCCTGCACATAAGAGGTCAAAGTCTGGCATACTTGTGGGATCAATTTCTCTTGCGTCTGCATAGTATACTTCTCCTTTTGTATCATACATAGCGTTGTATGCTTGATTAGTTCTTGGGTCTATTTCGCAGTGACCGATACATTCATATCCGCCTATCGCTTCAAGACCGCTTCGAAATCCACCTATTCCGGCGAACATATCAAAAAATCGGATAGCCATAACCTATCCGACCTTTCCTCTTGGTTTTATCACTCCTTTTTACATTGATTGTTCGAAGTTAAACGTTTGACTTTCTTCATCTTCGCTCATTTCATTTTCTGCAAGTTCATTTTCTTCCATAAGCTCTTCTTCGGTCAGTTTTCTGAACGAATCTTCGCCCGGTACAACAGCTAATGTTCTGCCGTTATCCCACTGCATATGGATTGTTCCCATATCGTCAACGAACTGTACTGTGCCACGTGTACCTTCATCTACTTGAGAAAACGGGTCGTTCATTGAAATGAGTTCAAGTCTTGTACCTTTTGGGTACATATCTTTATAACGTTGAGCTTGTCTGCTCATACGATCCCATTCATTCAAAGTGTTTACCTCCCTTCTTTTTGTATTTAATGATTCCTGTTACCAAAACAAGAATTATCAACATCGGTAAAATAAAAAAAGCGGGTAACTCGCTCGATGAACAAGTCATCTTTGAACTACCCGCTTTACTTTCGCTTATACTATTCAGTTCTTTTACGTATCACTGTCAGCAGATGCTGTTTTGCTTTCTGCTGACTCGTATCTCTCACCTGTAACAATAAGTCTATGTGAGTTTTGACCATATGGATAACAGGTGACAAGACTTATTAAATCTTTATCCCTTACAGCCTGACAATGGCTTATATCGTCTGGCTTTACAATATGCTTTTCAGTTACCTTATATGCAAAAGTGTAATCAAGGATTTTTATATACATCAAGTCACCTGTTTTGAGCTTGTCGATATTATCAAAGAATATCTGACCTACATATCCTGTGTGGGCCGCTAACACACAATGATTTCCCTTACCACCTACAGGAAGAGCTGTGTTCGGCAGATGTGCTACACCTTTTGATAGAACTTCTCCGTCTGAGCCATGATATATAGGGAGATATAAATCAATCTTAGGTATATCGAGATAACCTAAAATGCCATCATTAAATCCCAACACATCATCATATCCAGTCACACTACTTTGTGTTGAATATGAAAACTCACCATCCTGATTCTTAAGCTGATCATTATAATTTTCAGCATCAAGAATCATCTTGTTCTTTGTATCATCATCTAGCGTATCTACCGTATCTGAATAATCGTCAATGGTACTTTCTGCGTACTTTGAATTGACATAGTTACTAATTGACGGATATAACCCAATGGCTAATGAAGCAATCAGCAACACTATTGAACATATTAAAAGTATTTTTAGTTTCACTTATATATCCGTCCTTTGTATTACTTATTTTGATTTAACTGTTCTTCTCTTTTTGAAATATACAGTAAGAAGAACTACACCACCGAGTGCTGAAATACCGCTGAGTACAAAGAAGATTGCTGTACCTACACCACCTGTTACCGGGAGCACGATAGGATAGTTAGTCATATCGATACTGGCAATTCCATTTTCAGAACAGTTAGTTACATATGTGCCATTTGTAAATGTGTCACCGTATGTTGCATCAATTGTAATTTCGATGAGATTACCGTTGAGTGCATAACCCTTTGGTGCTTTTGTTTCTTCGATGTAGTATGCACCACTCTGGAGTCTGATTTCTTCGTTCTTATCATTGTAATACTTAACAAGACCGTTTTTATCAGATATACCTGTTGCAATTGCTACCGGAGAGTAATGTTCATCAGCTTTTTCTTTTTCAATCTCTTCAGTTGTATAGAGAGCAAACTCTGCACCTTCTAACGGCTTTTTGTCCTCATCAACCTTTACAGTCTGTACAGCGTATGTATAAACATAAACGGTGTTGCCATCAACCTCTGATGTAACACCGTTCTTGTTTGCATATTCGAGTTTTACTTCTTCGTTAGGGTTACCTGCTGTACCTACAACTGCGTACTTATTAAGAGTTGCTGAGTATGTAACTGATGTGTAGTAAACATCACTAGCGTATAAAGCATCTGTCTGTAAGAATGTGTTTGCTAAACTTACGTTGAATAATGTATTTTTACCCTCACCTGAACTTGTAACTGTTACTTCATAGTCTGAAGTCTTAAGGTCTGAAATCTTTGAACCATCTGCCTTTAAAAGCGCTACATTGAAGCTGTCCTCATTAAGTGTAAGACCTGCTGACATATCATCGTATACTGTGTATGCACTAAGCTTCATTGATGTTGAACCTGCTGTTGTTGAACGGATTTCAAAGTCTACTGTATCACCGAGTGATACGTCTGTGTAATTTACATTGTTCTTAGTAGAATTTGTGATTGTTTTCTCAGTTGTAGCTGTACCATCCGCTACTTTAGATGCAAGTTCAATGTCAGGAATTGTGTACTGCCACTCGTTATTATTAAAGTATGGAAGTGCAAACACGGAGTTTGTAACTGCTTTTACACCTGCAGGATAGTTTGTAGCTTTCACATAGTAGATACCCTGTTCAAGATTATCGAAAGTAACTGTATCTGCATCATCACTGCAGTATGTACCAACCACAGTCGCTGTATCTGGCATCTGGGTTACACTGTCAAGAACTGAAAGCACACTTGCTGTGTCGCCTGAAAGAACTGAGTCTTTAATCTGTGGTACAAGGCTCTCGTACTTTGTTTCATAAGGTGATGTTGTTGTGCTGACTAAGTTTGCTACTTTGTATACTGTGAAAGTATAACCAGACTTATCACAGTTTGCTGTGAAGCTCACTGTTTCTGTTGTATCAAGACGAGACGCTGCTGATACAGGGATTGCTGACACAAATGTCATAACCATAAGCATTACTGCAATAACAATAGCCATTGCTCTGTTTGTAAAAGTATTAGTATTAGTTTTCATAAAAAATAACCTCTTTCTTAAATTTAATTTAGTTTAATAATTTATTTCTTTTGTGTGTTAACACTACCGCTACACACATAAGTGTGATTAAGAATATAAAAAGGGACACGGTATAATACACGCTGTTACCTGTGCCACCCGTATCCCAAAGTACTGAATCGTGATTTTTAACAGTAATTTCTACTGTCTTTGCTTGTGTGTCACTAGAGTTTTCAAGGTCTACCTTAAAGTTGATTTTCTTTTCATAAGGCATAAATCCATCGACTGTGCCTTTTTCAATAAGGTAGTATTCACCTAGTGGCATACTGATAAGTGCAACCTTACCTGCACCTTGAGGAATTGTTACTGTATCCTTCTCTCCTGTTTTTGAGTAGTAATAAGTATTTGGACCATGATTTCCAAACTTAACTCTTTCTCCATCCTTTGTATAGACTTCAAATGTTACGCCAGATAGTCCATTACCATTTGCATCTGTCTTTTGCAGATACACAAAACCTGTTTTAATCTGGTTTTCTACAAGGATTACAGGATTCATATCTTTTACTACTTCAACTGTGATTATCTGTCTGTTCCAGAAGTAGCCATAAGGCACTCCGACCTTCCACTCCTGAATGTAGAACACATCACCTACAGCAAAATCAATAGGTATCTGTGCTAAACCATTTTTATCTGTAGATACAGTAGTTAACAGATACTTTGAAAGAATAGCACCGTTTTCGTCTGTTTCATTGTTACTGAATATACGATAAGCTGCACCCTTTACAGGCAACTGTGTCTGCTTACAAGTTTTCTTGATTGTAAGCTTTACATTCTTTGGAACATCCTGAACTTCTTTTATGATTACGAAGTTTTCTTCATTTACATAATCAACATAGATTTCATAGACTGTTTCATCTAATGTATATCCATCAGCTGCTTGAGTTTCTCTAAGATGAAGAACCTGACCGGGATAGTAAGTGTTCGGTGCCTGAGCATAACCGTTTTTATCTGTTGTCAAAAATACTCGTGTTGCGTATTTATTGTTCGGGTCATAAAGCTCGTATGTTGCACCTTCTACCGGTACTCCTGTTTCTGAGTCTGTCTTATATACTGCGATTGATGGTTTATATATAAGGTCAAATACTCTTTGCCATACAAAGTTGCCTTCAGGTACTTTTACACCCGATGCTACCTGTGTTTTGGACTCTGCAATTCTATCTTTTGTGATAGTAATTCT